>NZ_JBFTQY010000014.1:0-286757 GCF_056399245.1 Rhizobium sp. 01N447_2 | reverse complement strand
GTCCTGAATAAAACCCGTTATCTCGCTCTCCGGATGTTTGCCGAGTTCGCCGTCAGGGTTCCGGTCACCGTCTTGGGCATTGTCTATTTTCAGGTGGCAGGAGCATTGGGCGCGCGGATCGTGGCGGTGCTTGTCGCCTATGCCGCATCGCTCATCATCACGCGGCAGCTGATCGGCGCGACGTTTGCCGCTCAGTTGCACGCCTTTTTACGGCCTCTGGCCGCGAGCTTGCCGATGATCGCTTTCCTGCTGTGGATGGCGCCGATGCTCGCCGTCATGCCTGTCGGCCTCAACCTTGTCGTCAGCCTGGCGCTTTGCGGCGGAGCGGCAGTCGCGATCTTCTGGGCCTTTGCGCTGCTGCTGTGGCAGATTCTGGGAAGGCCGGACGGCATCGAGACCATCGTCGTCCAAAGGCTCATGCCGCGACGAAACGGGGTTCTCACCTTTTGATCGAGACAAGTGTAGTCCAACGATTGGTTTGGCGTTTTCGGAGGAGCAGGATGCGTTACGGGATATCTTCTAAGGCTCTGGGTTTGCTCATCGTTCTCGGTCTGGGGGCGTTGCCCGGCCGGCCCAGCGTGGCTCAGCAACCACTCAATATCAATGCGTACCAGCTAACGTTCGAGGAGAGCTTCGACAGTCTCGACGTCTCGGCCTGGGGGGAGAGAAGCTCCCGCTGGATCGCCCATACGCCCTGGAACGGCGATTTCGGTGACGCCCGGTTCACAGACCCGGCGCCGGGCTTTCCGTTTACCACCGATCAGGGAATTCTGAAGATCGAAGCGCGCAAGGAGGCCGATGGAACCTGGCGCTCGGGCCTGTTGTCGTCGGTGAACCCAAAGGGCGAAGGCTTCTCGCAGCAATTCGGTTATTTCGAAGCACGGATGAAGCTGCCGCCCGGCAAGGGTGTCTGGCCGGCCTTCTGGCTCATCGGGCTTGACCGGTCGAAATACACCGCCGAAATCGACGTCCTGGAATATTATGGGCGCGCGCCCTACGAATTCAGCATGGGCTTTCATATCTGGCGTCAGAGCCAGGGCGGCCAGAACACGACCGGCGGCCATTGGCAAACCGTCCAGGACGGAATTTTGAACAGCGAATACCACACCTACGGCGTCGATATCCAAGCTGACAAGACGAGCTTCTACCTCGACCGTCAGTTCATCTGGAGCTTCGATACGCCGAAGGAGTTCCACATGCCGTTCTATCCGCTGGTGAACCTGGCACTCGGCTCGGGTTGGCCGATCGATGAAACGCCGAATCCTTCCATCCTGCTCGTCGACTATATTCACGTCTACCAGCGGAAGCCGACTGACGCAGCGAATTGAACAACTGACGGGATAACCGTTCGGTCGCTAAAGCGCGTCGCGATCTTTCAGATTCGCTCCTCGCGCTTTAGGTCCTTGTTTTTACGCATGTCGTTGTCGCAAAACCGCTGCACACTTTTGCGCGACATGCTCTAGCGGCCGCAGCTGAGACCTGTTTCCGGGTCGAAGAGATGCATTGCCTCCTCGTCGAAAAAGAGAGTGAGCTTTTCGTTGTCGCGGATCGGCGTGCGTGGCGGCAGACAGGCCATCAGGCGCTGATTTCCGGCAAGGGCGGTGACGACGAGTTCCGGGCCGGTCAGCTCTGCGACCTCAAGGGTTGCCTCGATCGACGGGCCGGCGCCGTCCGTGCGAAGCGCCTCGGGACGGATGCCGAGGATAAGGTCGCAGCCATTGCCGGCCGCTTCGCGGAAACGGGCGGGCAGGGGCAGGATCGCATCCGAGCCTGAAAGCGCCAGGCGACCGTCGCGCGCCGTCGCCTTCAGCAGGTTCATCGGCGGCGCGCCGACGAAGGTCGCGACATAGAGCGTTGCCGGATGGTTGTAGATCTCCTCCGGCGTGCCCAGCTGCTCGATGCGGCCGTCGCGCATGACGGCGATGCGGCTTGCAAGCGTCATCGCCTCGATCTGGTCATGGGTGACATAGACGACTGTCGTCTTCAGCATCTGGTGCAGTCGCTTGATCTCGGTGCGCATCTCCATGCGCAGCTTGGCATCAAGGTTGGAGAGCGGCTCGTCGAAGAGGAATACCTCCGGCTTGCGCACCAGCGCGCGGCCGATCGCGACGCGCTGGCGCTGGCCGCCGGAAAGCTGGCTCGGCTTGCGGTCGAGGAGGTTTTCGATCTGCAGGAGCTTTGCGGCATCGTGTACGGCCCTGTCGCGCTCCGGCGCCGGCACCTTGCGCATTTCCAGGCCGAAGCCGATGTTCCGGTGCACCGTCAGATTGGGATAGAGCGCGTAGGATTGAAAGACCATGGCGATATCGCGGTCCTTCGGATGCACGTCGAGCACCGAGCGGCCGCCGATCCTGACATCGCCGCTCGTTGCCTCGGCAAGGCCGGCGATGATGTTCAGCAGGGTGGACTTGCCGCAGCCGGAGGAACCGAGCAGCACCAGGAACTCGCCGCTTTCCAATGAGACGTCGATGCCTTTCAGCGTCTCGACGTCGCCATAGGTCTTGCGGATGTTCTGAATTTCGAGCGCGCTCATCGCACAGGCTCCTCAGGAGATGACGGGCCGCCGTAGTTGCGGGGAAGGGTGGAGATGGCGCGCGAGGCGACCGCGGTTCCCGCCTCCAGGCAGGACATCAGCGGCTCATCGCTTGCGAGTGCGGCGAGGAAAGCGGCGTTGAAGACATCGCCGGCGCCGATCGTATCGACGACCTCGACAACGGGTGCCGCCACCGAAACCAACAGGCCGTCCGGCCCGATCGCGAGAGCGCCGTCCGGGCCGCGCTTGACGACGATGATTGCACCCTCCGGCATATGCGACCTGATGTGACGGGCCGCCTCGATCGGATCGGCGATGCCGGCAAGCGTCGTCGATTCGACCTCGTTCAGCAGCGCGATACCGCTGCGGGAGAGCCAGGCACGTGTCGCCGCGCAATTCTCGTCTGTCCAGCCGTCGAGCGGCCAGCCGGTATCAAGCGCGACGGTGATGCCATGGCTGTCGGCCCAGTCGAAGAAGGCGCCATAATCTGCTGTCAGGTCGTCGGTCAGGAACGAGCCGCAGAGAAGGGCGTAGCCGCCCTGCAGCCTTGCACCCTCGATGACCGCGAAGACATCTGCCAGGCTGAAGCGCGGCAGGTGGCCTTTTGTGGTGAAGAAGGTGCGCTCGCCGTCCGGATGGGTGATGCCGACGGAGAGCGTCGTTTTCTCCGGACGTACCGGCCACTTGTCGGAACGGTGGCCGAAGGCTTCGCTCAGCCAGCGGCCGAACTGGTCGCTGCCGATATTGGCGGCGATCTCGAATTCGACGCCGAGTGCCTGCCAGGCGAGCGCGCTGTTGCCGGCGGCTCCGCCGACCCGCAACTCGTCATGATCGACGATGATTTCCGTCCCTGCCTTCGGCCAGGGGGCGGCCGGTCCAAGGATCAGGTCGATGTTGACGTTGCCGATGACTGCAAGCGGCTGCATTCATTCGCTCCGGGTGATCTTGGTGGAGCGGACCGGCGTTCCGGCATTCACCACGCGGGCATCGGCAAAGGCGATCATCAGCCGCTGGGCGACCGGCAGCATGGCGAAGATCGCGGCAAGACCGGTTGCAGGCGCAAAGCGGATCGTCACCGCGCCGGCGACCGGCGCTTCTCCCGACGCGTCGAACAGGATGACCGGGGCGCCGGTCTCGACAGCGGATGTCGCCATCGCCGTTACCAGGCCGGCTGTCTCGTCCAAGCCGCGGAACAGCACGACGCCGATCTCCGATCCCAGCATTTCCATCGGTCCGTGGCGCAGCTGGCCGCCTTCAAGCGAGAAGCAGGGACGGCGCGACAGCTCGGTCAATCCGAGCGCCAGCGCCTCGGCAATACCCTGCAGCCGGCGGCCTGAGGTGACGACGGTCGCGACATTTTCGAGCGCGGTGAGGGCTGCGGTGATGTCACGGTCTTCCGGCGCCTTGAGGACGGCAAGTGCAGCGTCGGGATTTTCGCCGAGGGCTGCGAGGATTGCCAGATGCAGGGCGAAGGTCACCGTCAGGCTGCGGGTCGCGGCGAAGGCTAGCTCGGTGCCGCCGGCGCCGACCAGCGACGGGGCGGTTCTTGCCAGGAAGGAGCCGCCTTCGAGCGTCAGGCCGAAGGTCTCTTCCGTGCCGCCGGTCTCGTCGAACCAGCGCACGACCTCGGCGCTTTCGCCGGATTGCGAGGTGACGAAGATCGTTCTGCCGGCGATCGGCAGCGGCTGGCCAAGCTGCTCGGACAGCGGCAGGGCGACGGCATCGATGCCGAGGGCCCGGTAGAGCGGCTCGACGGCGCGGTTGACGGCATGCGAGCCGCCCATGCCGATGAGCAGCAGCTTGCCGGTCTTTTTCAGCGAGGCGGCGGCCCTTGCCGCCATTGGCTGGGCCGCTTCATAGGAGGCGATCGCATCGGCATGCTGGCGTGCCATTTCGCGATCGATCGCGGCAAGCCCGGCCGGCCGGGTTCTTTCTGCTGTCATGATCATCCCTTGACGCCGCCGCTGGTGAGCCCCGAAATCAGGGCGCGTTGCATGACAAGACCGATCAGCACCGGGGGCAGGGCGGCGAGCACGCCTGCCGTCGCAATCAGTCCGTAATCGGAAACGCGGCCGCCGGCGAGATCGGCAATGGCGACGGTCAGCGTCTTGGCGCGCTGGTCCGAGGTGAAGAGCAGCGCATAGAAGAATTCATCCCAGGCAAGCAGGAAGGCAAAGAGGCTTGACGTCGCGACCACGGGGGCTGCCAGCGGCAGCGTGATGATCCGCAGCGTCTGGAACAGGCCGGCACCGTCGATCATCGCGGCGGATTCGATCTCGCGCGGGATGGAATCGAAACCCGATTTCATCAGCCAGGTGGTGAAAGGCGCAAGGATGGTGAGATAGACGAGGGCGAGGCCGAAGACGTTGTTCAGCAATCCTAGATAGGAGAGGCCCATATAGAGCGGCACGGCAAGCGCCACCGGCGGCAGCATGTAGGTGGCGATCACCATCGACAGCGACCAGCCGACCGAAGGCGTGCGCGACACAGCCCAGCCGGCCGGAATGGCGAGTGCAATGGCGGCGATCGTCGCCATGCCCGCCACTTCGATGCTGTTTCGCAGCGACGAGGTGAAGGCGTCGCCGGCGCTGTTTTCGAGCGTCGAGAGCAGCACGCCGTAGCGAGAGAAATCCGCCGTCTGCGGCCACCAGCGCAGCGGCTTTGCCGCAAGGTCGGCGGCCGGCGAGATGCTCATGATGAACAACCACAGGATCGGCGCCAGGATGACGGCGGCAAGCAGCAATGCGCAGAGGTGGATGAAGGCGGAAAAGAGCGGGCTCTGGCGTTCCATCAGGCCGCACTCCCCGCCGTCTTGCGCACCAGAGCGGCGTAGCCGGCAGCAAGCAGCGTTACCAGCAGCGTGACGATCAATGCCAGCGAGGCGCCGGAGCCTGCCCGCTGGAAGGAGAAAGCTTCCTGATAGACCAGGATCGACAGCGTGCGCGTGCTGTTGGCCGGGCCGCCGCGGGTCATGACCCAGATGATGTCGAACACCTTGAAGGCCTCGATCGTGCGCAGCACCAGCGCCACCATCAGCGGACCGGCGAGATAGGGCAGAATGACGAAGCGGAAGCGGGCGAAAGCGCCGGCGCCGTCGACCAGCGAGGCGGCGGTGATGTCGCGCGGCACGGCCTGGAGTGCTGCGAGCGCAATCAGCGCCACCAGGGGGAAATTCTTCCAGCAGTCGGCGACGATGAGGGCCGCCAGCGCGGTGCCCGGTTCGCCGAGCCAGGAGCGGTAGGCCTCCAACAGGCCGAGTTGGGTCAGCGCGGCGTTCAGTGCGCCGTATTCCGGATTGTAAATCAGCCGCCAGAGCGTGGCGTTGACGACGGTCGGCAGCGCCCAGGGCAGGATCATCAGGGCGCGAAGCGCAGTGCGGCCGCGAAACTGCTGGTTCAGCAGCAGGGCGGCAAGCACGCCGATCACCATTTCGGCGGCGACCGAGACGATCGCGAACCATGCAGTGGTGATCAGCGTGCGCTGGAAATTCGAGCCTGAGATCATCTTCGCGTAATTGTCGATGCCGACGAAGTTTCCTTCCGTGCCGACGAGCTTGGCATCGGTGAAGGAGAGGCCGACGGTATCGATCAGAGGCCAGCCGATGACTGATATCATGACCACGAGAAGCGGCAGCATCAAAAGCCACGCGCGGGTTGTCAGCCAAGTGCCCGACATCAAGGCGACCCTTCTTCATTACAGGTTTTGGAGACCGGGCGACGGCAGGCGCCGCCCGGGTTTTCATGGCTCAATCAGAGGCCGCTATTGTCTGCGGCCGACTTCAGCGCGTCCTCGGGAGAGGACTGGCCGAGCAGCGATTCCTGGATCGCCTGCTGCAGCGCGGTC
This sequence comes from Rhizobium sp. 01N447_2, assembly GCF_056399245.1. Lineage (NCBI taxonomy): Bacteria > Pseudomonadati > Pseudomonadota > Alphaproteobacteria > Hyphomicrobiales > Rhizobiaceae > Rhizobium > Rhizobium sp. 01N447_2. Next base: position 280,381 of record NZ_JBFTQY010000014.1, on the reverse strand, counting down.
GAGAGCTCCTGATATTTCGGCGTCGTCGGACGCGGATACATCGCGGCCAGGCCGATCTTGGCGGCGGAGATCAGCTCTTCCTGGCCCTTGGTGACGGCTGGGTCCTCATAGGACGACGCCCAGATCGGCAGGCTGAGCTTGGCATAGGCATTCTGCGTCGCCTGCGAGGTCATGAAGGTGATGTATTTCCAGGCCTCATCAGGATGCTTGCTGGCCGAGGTGATGCCGAGGCCCATCGAACCGTTGACGGCCGAAGCCTCACTCTTACCGGCAACACCCGGCGCCGGCACGACGCCGACCTTGCCCGCGACCTTGCTGTCTTTCGGATCGTTGGCCATGTTGTACATGTAGGTCCAGTTCAGCGCGAAGGCGGCATCGCCGTTTTCGAAGACCTTGCGGACGTCCTCTTCCAGGAATTCCTTGGAATTCGGATTGGTCAGGCCGGAGGAATAGCTGGAGACCATGTACTTCAGGGCATCGAGGCCGCCGCCGGTCTGGAAGGCCGGCTTGCCATCCTTCAGGAAATCGCCGCCATAGGCGCTGACGAGCGTGGTGTAGTCGCAGATCGCGGCTTCGGCCTGTGACCAGCTCCAGGCGATCGGCGTGGCAAGCAAGCCCTTGTCCTTGATCGTCTTTGCCTGTTCGGTCAGTTCGTCCCAGGTCTTGGGCGGAGCCTTGATGCCGGCCTTTTCGAGGATTTCCTTGTTGTAGAACAGATATTTGGTGTCGAGGATCCACGGCATGCCGTAATATTTGCCGTCATATTGCACGGTGGTCCAGGCACCCGGCAGCACGCCCTTCTTCATGTCGTCGGTGACGCGAGAGGAGACATCGACCAGCACCTTGTTGGTGGCGTATTCGGCCGGCCAGATGACGTCGAAGAGGACGACGTCGTAGCCGCCGCCGGAACCTTGCGCCAGCACCGTCTTGTCGTGCAGGCCTTCATAGGGGACGAATTCGAGATTGACCTTGATGTCGGGGTTCGCCTTGGCGAAGGCGTCGGTCATGGCGCGCACGTCGGCCTCGCTATAGGCGGCCTGCGCCATGAAAAGCGCGTTCAGCGTCGTTTCGGCGAAAGCGTGCGGCGCAAGGGATGCGCCGATCAAGGCCGCACCCAGAAGCGTCTTGTTAAAGGATTTCAGCATTGCAGCCTCCAGTTTTTGACATTTACGCATTGCCGAGGGCGGTCCTCCGCCATCGGTGTTCGAGAAGGCACGCGCGAAAACGTGCCGGTTCGTCGTCTCGGAGCGTCGTCGGAGCGCCTTGCGGGCTCCTGCGTTCCCTGGAACTCTCCGGTTCCTCATTAAGTCAAGTGTCTTGACTTATTACTTCTTCAACATTCTATTGGAGTCAAGAGGGAATTGCACATGAATGACAGCCGCCCGATCCGGGCCAAGAGCGGCACCAATCACGAAGGCACTAGCGCGCATAACCGGCGTGTGATGATCGATGCCCTGAGGATCAACGGTGCGCTTTCACGCGCCGATCTGGCACGGGCGACGCGGCTGACCAAACAGACGGTGTCCAATATCATCGAAGAGCTCGAGCGCGACGGTCTCGTCAGTTCGCAGGAGGCGGTGAGGAGGGGCAGGGGCCAGCCGTCGACACCCTACGGCCTGGTGCCCGAAGGCGCCTTTGCGATCGGCTTGCAGATCGACCGACATGTGACGCGAGCGGTCGCCGTCAATCTCGTCGGTAGCGTTCTCGTGCGTGATGAGGCAGGCCTCCCACCAGGCGGTCCGTCGAACGGGACGAAGGTCGTCCTCGATCTCGTTGCCGGTGTGCGGTCAAAACTTGCAGGGATCGTCCAGCAGTCGGAAAAACGGCTTGTCGGTCTCGGCGCCGCCATGCCAGGGCCCTTCGGGGTCGCCGGCAGCGGCGACGATCCGTGGATGATGGAGGCCTGGCAGAAATTTCCGTTGTTGGAAACGCTGACCGCCGGCACCGGGCTCGATGTCGGCCTGCAGAACGATGCGGCGGCGGCGGCGACCGCCGAGCGCATGGTGGGAGCCGCCCATGGCCTCGATCATGCCGTCTGCCTCTTCGTCGGTTATGGCATTGGCGCCGGCCTCATTCTGAACGGCGAGCTTTACCGCGGCACCAACGGTAATGCCGGCGAGATCGGCATGGCGCTGTTATTTGCCGACGGCAAATCGACGCCGCTCGAACATCGAGCTTCGCTCGCCTCGCTTTATCAGCATCTATCGGTCGATCCCGCCGATCCTCATCTGCACGCACATATCAACGATCTTGCCTTGAGAGGCGATCAAAGCATCCACGCCTGGGTCGAAGCAGCGGCAGTGGACCTGCGCTGGAGCATCCATCTCATCGAGACACTGTTCGATCCACAGACGGTGATCCTCTGCGGCAGCGCGCCGGAAGCGCTGGTGAACAGGTTGATTGCGGCAATCGGGCCGTTGCTGCCCTCGATCGCCGAACGTCGTGGCCGGACGCTGCCGCGCCTGCAGCCCGGCATGGCCGATCCCTGGTCGGTGGCGCTTGGCGCTGCCGCCGGACCGATCAGCCGTGCATTCGATCCGCGTTTTGCGGCGATCCTCAAGGATTCCCTTCAATCCTGAGGCCTAAACCCTTAGGTTGCACACCAGTGCAATGGCGAAAATGCCAGCGTTTTTACAAGTTTCGTTGCGGCGGAGTAGCCGAATAAAGGCACTCTGTTGCAATATAAATAAATATTAAATATCCCCTAAAATTCCATTGTTTCGAATATAGCTGTAATTTATTGGCAATATGCTGAAGCAAGCTTTGAATTTTCTCTAAATATTTCCCTGAGATTTGCGAATAATGGTTGTGTGAAGGTTTTATGACAACTGTATTTAGATAATTTCATGTCATGTAATATTCATTGGCCGCGGCAATTTGAACCAGCTAATAGGGCGTGCGCTGAAAGTGCGCGTCCCTTTTACGTTCGAGGTTCTCATGCAAGCCAAGCTTCTCGGCGCCGTTGGCGCCCTTCTCGCTACAGCGTTTCTTGCTGGTCCCGCTGCCGCCGCCGATAAGACCAAGATTGACTTCTGGTTCGGCAATTCCGGTGACATCGCAAAGCGTGTCCAGGAGCAGTGCGATCGCTTCAACCAGTCGCAGGCCGACTACGAAGTCGTCTGCACCAGCCAGGGCAGCTACGACGCGTCCCTGCAGAACACCATTGCTGCCTTCCGCGCCGGCAAGCAGCCGACCATCGCCCAGGTCTCCGACGCCGGCACCCTCGACATCATGCTCTCCGGCGCCTACTACCCGGCCAACAAGCTGATGACCGACATGGGCTACACCGTCGACTGGAAGGACTACTTCTCCGGTATCTCCGGCTACTACGCGACATCGAAGGGCGAGATGTACTCCTTCCCCTTCAACTCCTCGACCGCTCTTCTCTACTGGAACAAGGACGCCTTCGCCAAGATCGGCAAGGATCATGCTCCGGCGACCTGGAAGGAAGCAGGCGAGGACCTCAAGGCTCTGAAGGATGCAGGCTATGCTTGCCCGCTCGGCTTTGACATATCCAACAACGAAGTCTGGCAGTACATCGAGCAGTTCGAAGCCGTAAACGGCGAAGCCATCGCCACGAAGAAGAACGGTTTTGAAGGTCTCGACGCCGAGCTGGTGTTCAACAAGAACCCGCTTCTCGTCAGCTACGTCAAGGATCTCAAGTCCTGGTACGACAACAAGCTTGCGATCATCAAGAACAAGGCTGTCGGCCAGACCTTCGTCGAAGCTTTTGCCGCTGGCGATTGCCAGGTCATCCTGACCTCGGTCGGCGACCACGGCAATGTTGGCCGCACCGCCAAGCAAGGCATGAACTGGGACGTTGCCATGCTCCCGACCTACGGCGACGCAACCCGGCGCAGCTCTTACGTTGGCGGCGCTTCGCTCTGGGTTCTGAAGGGTCATTCCGACGCTGAATACAAAGCTGCCGCTGCCTTCTTCAACTTCATCGCAAAGCCGGAAGAAGCTCTTACCTGGTCGACCGTTACCGGCTACATCCCGGTTCGTAACTCCGGCTTCGAATATCTGAAGAAGCAGGGCTTCTACGACAAGGCTCCTTATGCCGGCCGCGAACTCGCCATTCAGAGCCTGACCGCATCGCCTGCTGGCGATGCTGCTCCGCACGGCATCCGCCTCGGTGGCCTGCTGCAGGTCCGCACCGAAATCGCCAATGGTCTGCAGGCAATCTTCGTCAACAATGCCGATATCCAGGCTTCGCTCGACAGCGCTGCTGAACGCGGCAATACGCTTCTGCGTCGGTTCCAGCAGACCTATAAGAACGTTCAGCTCCCCTGATCGCTTGATATGAGCCGCACCCGGCCCGCGTTTCGCGCGCCGGGTGCGTCCTTGTAAGTTATTTAGCCAGCCGCGGATGCGAACTTGCCGCCCGCGCCTAAAGCGCGCCGCAATCTTTCAGATTCGCTCCTCGCGCTTTAGATCTCTATTTTGACGCATGTCGTTACCGCAAAACCGCTGCACATTTTTGCGCGACATGTTTTAAACCAAACCAGGACGAAAACGACCACTCATGGAAAAGCGCGTCACTTTCTCCTCAACGACGATCGGGCTGCTCTTCGCATTTCCGATGCTGTTGCTGATCTTCGTCTTCTTCTATTGGCCGAGTGCGCAGGCGCTCTATTGGGCGTTTACGCTCGAGCAGCCATGGGGCGGCGGTAATGCCTGGGTCGGTTTCGACAATTTTAAACAGCTGCTCACCGATCCGATCTATTGGGACTCGATCACCCGCAGCATGATCTTTGGCTTCAGCTCGACGGCCATTGCCATGGGGCTGGCGCTTATCCTGGCGCTTTTGACGGATCGTGAACTGCGCGGCCACAAAGTCTACCGGTCAGTCTTCATCTGGCCTTACGCAATTGCGGCTCCCGCTCTCGGCCTCGCCTTCCGCTTCATCCTGGCGCCGGAGGCCGGCCTTCTGTCGGTCATCAACCACGTCTGGCCCGGCCTCTGGAACCCCGCACTCGACGGCAAGGATGCGATGATCGCCGTCATCGTCGCCTTCTCCTGGAAATATATCGGCTACAACTTCATCTTCTTCCTCTCGGCGCTGCAAGGCATTCCACGCTCGCTGATCGAGGCCGGCGCGATGGATGGTTCGGGGCCGATGCGCCGGATCTGGGATATCCAGCTGCCCCTGCTGACGCCGACGCTGTTCTTCCTGCTCGTCATCAATATCACCGAGAGCTTCCAGGATTCCTTCGGTATCGTCGACGTCATGACGCAGGGCGGCCCGGCGCGCGCCACCGAACTCATGGTCTACAAGATCTATTTCGACGGCTTCAGAGGTCTCGATTATTCGGGCGCCGCAGCGCAGTCCATCATCCTGATGGTGCTCGTTGTTCTTCTCACCATCTTCCAGTTCCGCTTCATCGAGCGGCGCGTGCATTACAAGTGAGGTCGCGAACATGATCGAACGCACGCCGATATTCAACTTCATCTGCTATACGCTTCTCGCGCTCGGCATGGTGATCGCGCTTCTGCCTTTCGCCATCGTCATCATCGCGTCGACACTCGATCTGGAGACGGTCAATCGCGTGCCGCTGCCGCTGGTTCCAGGCTCGCATTTCTGGGAAAACGCGCAGACCGCCTGGGTTCGCGCCGATCTCGGCAACAAGCTGTTCCACAGCATCATCTTCGCCGCAACCGTCGGCGCCGGCAAGGTCATGCTGTCTTCCATGGCAGCCTTCTCGATCGTCTACTTCCGCTTCCGTGGCCGGTATGTGATTTTCTGGATCATCTTCATCACGCTGATGCTGCCGCTGGAAGTCCGTATCGTGCCGACCTATTCGATTGCGGCCAATGCGCTGCAGCCTTTCCAGACGATCCTCGACGTTACCGGCATAAGCTGGCTCATTGCGCAGATCACCGGCGTCCAGATCAAGCTCGAATGGGGTCTGCTGAATTCCTATCCCGGTCTCGTTCTGCCGCTGGTCGCAACCGCGACCGGCACCTTCCTCTACCGGCAGTTCTACCTGACGGTTCCGGACGAGCTTGCCGAGGCTTCGAAGATGGACGGATCAGGCCCGGTCCGGTTCTTCTGGGACATTCTGCTGCCGCTCTCGCGCCCAAATATGATCGCGCTCTTCACCATCATGTTCGTCTGGGCCTGGAACCAGTATCTCTGGCCGCTGCTGATCACCACCGATCCGAATTTCGGCATCGCCGTGACGCAGCTCAAGACCCTCATCCCGTCCGAATTCGGCCTGCCCGACTGGAACGTCGCCATGGCCGGAACCCTGATCATCATGTCGCCGCCATTGATCCTCGTCATTCTGATGCAGCGCTGGTTCGTACGCGGCCTTATCTCCACCGAGAAGTGAAGGAGTACTCCCTTGGCACCGATCTCCATTCGTGGCGTGAAGAAAAACTACGGCAAGACCCCCGTCGTTCACGGCGTCGATCTCGACATCCAGTCGGGCGAGTTCATCGTCATCCTCGGCCCGTCCGGGTGCGGCAAGTCCACGCTGCTGCGTATGATCGCCGGCCTCGAGGAAATCACCGGCGGTGAAATCGCCATTGACGGCCGCGTCGTCAACCAGCTGGAGCCGCGCGAGCGCGGCTGTGCCATGGTGTTCCAGAACTATGCGCTTTATCCGCATATGAGTGTTGCCGAGAATATCGGCTACGCATTGAAGGTGGCCGGCGTCTCGAAGGCGGAGCGTCAGCGGCGCATCGGCGAGGTCGCCAAGGCGCTCAGCCTCGAACCCTTCCTCGACCGTCGGCCCGCCGCTCTTTCCGGCGGTCAGCGCCAGCGCGTCGCCATGGGCCGCGCGATGATCCGCGAGCCGAAGGTGTTTCTCTTCGACGAGCCGCTGTCGAACCTCGACGCCAAGCTGCGCATCGCCATGCGCGCCGAAATCCGCCGCCTGCACCGCCGCCTCGGCGCCACGTCAATCTTCGTCACGCATGACCAGACCGAGGCGATGACGCTGGCCGACCGGCTGGTGGTGATGAATGGCGGCAGGGTGGAGCAGGTCGGCACGCCGGAAGAGGTTTATCATCATCCGGTCTCGCGTTTCGTTGCAGGCTTCGTCGGCACGCCGGCGATGAACCTGCTCGAGGGCACAATCAATGACGAGGGCGTCTTCGTCTACGATCAAAGCCGCAAAGTCGCGCTGCCGCGCGAGCGCGCCGCACCGCTGAAAGGCAAACGCGTCGTGCTCGGCATGCGCGCCGAGGCCGCCCGGCTGGTCGCCCCGGATGCTCCCGGCGCCCTCACCGCAACGGCCGATTTCATCGAAGAGCTCGGCGCAAGCCGCGTCGTCCACGCCGATTTCGATGGGCTGCCCTTTGCCGTGGCGCTGACTGAGGCCGTGAAGGTGAAGTCGGGCGATCCGATCGGCATCGCGATCGATTACGACCAGATCCACCTCTATGCCGCCGATACCGGCCGGGTCATCGAGAACCCCGCCATGAGCGGTGTCGGTGCTGTTCACGCCTAAAGCGGTCTGCGATGATCCTTTGCGAGGATCTTGGCAGAGCGTTCGGCGGCTGAGGATGTCAGCCGCTTGCTCGATCGTGAATTGCTCTATCGGTGGATCGGGTCGATCCACGCAACGTCTTCCGGCTTTTCGACCGGCTCGATGTCGAGGTTGACGACGACCGGTTCCTGGCCTGAGCGGACGAGAACGCACTCCAGCGTCTCGTCGCGGCTGGCGTTGATCTCTTGATGCGGCACATAGGGCGGAACGTAGATGAAGTCGCCGGGGCCGGCCTCGGCGGTATATTCCAGATGCTCGCCCCAGCGCATGCGGGCCTTGCCCTTGACCACGTAGATGATGCTTTCGAGATCGCCGTGGTGATGGGCGCCAGTCTTGGCATTGGCATGGATCGTGACCGTGCCGGCCCAGATATTCTCGGCCCCGGCGCGCGCATTGTTGATCGCGGTCGCGCGGTTCATGCCCGGCGTCTGCGTGGTGTTCGGATCGAGCGAATTGCCGGGAATGACCTTGACGCCATGTTCCCGCCAGTCGACATGATGATGCTCGTGATCGTCGCTCATGCCTTGCCTCCAGCTTCGATTTTATCAGTCTAGGCTCGAGCTGGGCGGTGGCCAAGTGGATTTACGGCTGTGCTGCCGCACATAGCTTCTGTGCACAAGGAAAGGACGGACCCGATGAGCCACCTCCCGCAGATCGATTACGATTCCGCTTCGGAAGAGGTTTGTGCGGCGCATGACGAGGAAGTCAGGCTGCGCGGGCGGATGACCAACATGAAGCGCACACTGCTGCATTCGCCAGCCGCCCATCGCATCTATGCCGAATGGTTCACGCTGCGGGCCGAGCTTGATCCTGCTGTCAGCGACCGGGCGATCTGGATCTTCTCGCATGCGATCTCGAAGGCGGCGAAATCGAAGATCGCCATCACCTTCTTTCGCCGGGCGCTGATCAACAAGGGTTTCAATCCCGATGCGCTGAAGTTTTCAGACGAGGAAGCGCTGCTCGACACCTTCGGCAGGGCGATCGTCGCGGATTCCAACGCCGTTCCCGCCAAACTCTGGGCAGAGCTGAAAGAGCGCTACGAGACCAAGGTGCTCGTCGATCTCGTCGCCTTCGCCGGCATCATGCTGGCGACCGCCGTCTTCAACAATGTCGTCGAGGTCGATTTCGATCCCGAGCTTGAAGCCTTTGCCGAAGGCGCCAGTTCATCCGCATCCTGAAGTTTCAGCTATCAAGCGGCAGGATCAGCACATCGCGCGGCGGCACCTCGATGCCACTATTGCCGATATGGTCCATCGGCCAGACTGCCTGGCTTTGCGCAAGCGTTCCCCGGGCGAGCGTCACCTCGGTCTTCTGCGCCGCCCTTGTCGGATTGACGAGCCAGAGGAAGCTGCCCTTTTCTCCCTCGTGGATACGGGCGAAGAGTGCAGCATTCGACAGCGTCACGTGGCGCTTCTTCCCGCTCCATCTCAATAGCTCGGCGAAGAAAGCGCCGTTCGCCTTCCCCTGCGTGCGGTAATAGGCCACGGAAGGATTGGTGCCGATCAGCAGCGTGCGGCCCTTGCCATAGGCATTTTCGACGACGGCAAGACGGCCGTCGGTGAAGTGGCCGCGTCCCGTTCCGCCGGTCAGCCGATAAGACTGCAGGAAGCCGCCACCGTCGACCGCCGCGCCGTCGAGATCGAAATGGATGCGGTCGCCGATATCGGGCATGAATTCGACGTCCTCCTCGCGCGCGCCGAAGACCTCGTCGAGGCCCATATTCGGCTGCACGGTGCCGACATGGCCGCGATCGCCGAAATAGCCGGGGCATGCCTCGGCAATCAGCGTGCCGCCGTTTTCGACCCAGGCTTTCAGGCTCCTTGCCTGCTCCGATGTGAACATGATCGGATAGGGGAAATAGAGGAAATCATAGGCTGCGATATCGTCGATATGCACCCAGTCTGGCTGCACGCCATTTTCGAGAAAGGCGCGATAGGCCCCCCACATGGCTTCGGGATAGGGCTTTTCCTTGCGGTCGTGGTTCAGGAGGTGGTCAAATTCCTGCGTTTCGCGAACGACGAGGATGCCGACCTCGCCGCGCACGGGCTTTGCTTCCCAGAGGGGGCCTTGCGCCTTGTCATTTGCCCATTTCGCCATGGCGCTTGCCATATCGGAGCGCGGCGTGCGCGAGCCGTCCATGCCGTAGGAGCCGAAAGCGCCGAAGAGCGGACCGTCGAGCAGCGGGCGCCAGCGCAGATTGATCACGCCGCGGGCGCCGCCGGCAAGTGAGGTCATGCTCCAGAGGCGGATATCCTCGGGCTCGACGACGCGGCCATCCTCCTTGTCGCGGCCGATCACCTGCGGCTGCAGCCAGAGCGGGCCGCCCTGGCGTTCGGCATGCCAGAACGGCTTGCCGCGGGCGGCGGCGCGGTTGATGTCGACGCCGTACCAGTTCCTCCAGGCTTCCGACCCCTTGCGGGCCTGGATCCAGGTGAAGCCGTAGACCTCGACCTTGGAGGCGGCGAGCCAGTCGTCGCAGCCGTTGGCCGCCATGTTGGGAATTGCGCCCGATATGCCGTGGGCGGCGATCACATTCTTGCTGTCGACGGCGCGGATCGTGTCGATGCGCCACTGCATCTGGTCGTAGAAATTGTCGCGCTTGAACTGCAGCCAGTCGATGCATTCGGGATAGGGCGCCATGTGCACCGGCGGCTCGATATCGTCCCATTCGGCATAACTGTAGCGGTACCAGGCTTTCGCCAGGACCTTCAGGCTGCCGTATTTCTTTTCCAGCCATTTGCGAAAGGCTGATTTGGCATAGGGGCTGTAATCGACATCGGCGGAATAGTTGCACTCGTTCCAGACGTCGTAGCCATAGATCGCCGGATGATCCTTATAGCGGGTGGCGAGCGCGGTCAGGAACTTGCCGGCGGCTTCCTTCACTTCGGGGCAGTTTAGCGTCAAGGCGCCGGCGCCGCCACCATTGTTGGAGAAGCCGCCGGTCGCCGACGAGACGCCCATATAGGAACCGAGTTTCGTGCCGTCGGCATTGACCTGCAACGCATAAGCGTATTTGCGCACCGCCCAGTCGGGCACGGCATGGATCAGCTCGGCGATAATGGTCTTGATGCCGTTTGCGGCGGCAAGGTCCATCTGACGATCATATTCCTCCCAGTCATAGACGCCGGGAGCAGTTTCGATCGCGCTCCACATAAACCAGTGGCGGAAGATGTTGAGGCCGTCCTGCCCAGCGGTGGCGTAGTCGCGTTCCCAATCCTCGCGGGGCGGATTCGACTTGCGGAAATAGACGGCGCCGTAGGGCAACTGGATATCTTTGTTGAGCATTTTCCTATCCTTTTCTATCGATGCCCGGACATGGCTTCGCCGTCCGGAAAGAAGGCTCCGGCAGTCGGCAATCGAAGATGTCGTCCGGTTATTCTAAAAAGCGTTGATCTAGCGCGGTCCTCCGGCGAGGAGTTCCAGGGTGCGGATGAGGGCGGAATGGTCGCGTTCGCCGTCGCCATTGGCGATCGCCGCATTCATCAGCTGTTGCGTGGCGGCCGTGTTCGGCAGCGACAGATCGAGTGCGCGGGCGGCATCGACGGCAAGCGTCATGTCCTTGCGGTGCAGGCGGATGCGGAAGCCGGGCTCGAAGGTCTGCTTGACCATGCGCTCGCCATGCACTTCGAGAATGCGCGAAGCGGCAAAGCCGCCCATCAGTGCAGAGCGCACCTTGGCCGGATCGGCGCCGGCACGCTTGGCAAACAGCAGCGCTTCGGCAACCGCCTCGATCGTCAGACCGACGATGATCTGGTTGGCGACCTTGGCCGTCTGGCCGTCGCCGCTACCGCCGACATGGGTGATGCTCTTGCCCAAATTTTCGAAAAGCGGCTTGGCGCGCTCGAATACCTGCTCCTTGCCGCCAACCATGATCGTCAGCGATGCGGCCTTGGCGCCGAGCTCACCGCCGGAAACCGGGGCATCGAGATAGTCGCAGCCGAGCGCCTCGATGCGTTTGGCGAAAGTCTTGGTGGCGACCGGCGAGATCGAGCTCATGTCGATAACCAGCTTGCCCTGGGAGAGGCCGGAGGCGACGCCGTCTTCGCCGAACAGCACCGCCTCGACATCTGATGTATCCGGCAGCATCAGGATGACGATGTCGGAGGCGCGCGCCACCGCCCTGGCGCTGGCGGCGGCTTTGCCGCCCTTGTCGACAAGATGTTGCGAAGCCTCCTTCACCCGGCTCAGGTGCAGCGTGTGGCCGGCGTCGATCAGGTGTTCCGCCATCGGGCGGCCCATGACGCCCAGTCCGATAAATCCGATGTTCATGCTGTCCTCGCTGACTTCAGATAGGGTTTCATCCAGCCGAGGCCTTCGCTGGTGCCGGATTTCGGCTTGTACTCGCAGCCCACCCAGCCGTTGTAACCGAGGCGGTCGAGCTCGGAGAGGATGAAGTGGTAGTTGATCTCGCCGGTGCCGGGTTCGTTGCGGCCGGGATTGTCGGCGATCTGCACATGGGCGATCTTCTCCTTCAGCCTTGTGAAGGTGGGGATCAGGTCACCCTGCATGATCTGCATGTGGTAGAAATCATACTGGATGTAGAGATTGTCCGAGCCGACCCGGTCGAGAATGCGTTCGGCATCAGCGGTGGTCGACAGGAAGAAGCCGGGAATATCGCGCAGGTTGATCGGCTCGACCAGCAGCCTGACGCCGACGTCGGCACAACGCTTTGCTGCATATTTCAGATTATCGACCAGCACCGTTTCCAGCGTTTGAAGGTCCGCACCCTTCGGCACCAGCCCGGAGATGACATTCACCTGCCGGCAATCGAGCGCTGCGGCATAATCGAGCGCCTGCGCGATCCCGTTGCGGAACTCCTCTACTCGCTCCGGCAGGCAGGCGATGCCGCGCTCGCCGCCGGCCCAGTCGCCTGATGGCACGTTGAAGAGCGCCTGTTTCAGGCCGCTCGCCTTCAGCGCCTCGGCGACCTTCTCCTTGGGTTCGGCATAGGGGCCGAGATATTCGAGGGCGCCGAAGCCGTCCTTTGCGGCTGCCGTGAAACGGTCGAGAAAGGGCAGGTCCTGGTAGAGGAAGGAAAGGTTGGCGGAAAATTTCGGCACGGGATCGTCCTTAAATATTGGCAGGCGCGACGAAACGATGCCGGTGCAGCATGCGCTTGTCGCGAGGGTCGGGATTGGGCACGGCGGAGATGAGGCTCTTCGTATAGGCCTCTTCGGGAGCGGTGCAGATCTGTTCGGCCTCGCCAAGTTCGACGATTTTGCCGCGATGCATGACGGCGACGCGATCGCAGAAATAACGCACGACCGAAATATCGTGCGAAATGAAGATGAAGCTCAGGTTCAGCCGCTGACGGATATCGAGCAGCAGGTCGAGGATCTGGCTGCGGATCGAGACATCGAGTGCCGACGTCGCCTCATCGGCGATGATGATGCGCGGATCGAGCGCAAGGGCGCGGGCGATGCCGATGCGCTGGCGCTGCCCGCCGGAGAAGGCATGGGGATAACGCTCCATAGCTATCGGGTCGAGGCCGACCAGACGCATCAGTTCAGCGACGCGGTCCTCCAGCGCCTTGCCCTTGGCCAGCCCGTTGACAACAAGCGGATCGCCGATCACTTCCTTGACGGTCATGCGCGGATTGAGCGAGGCGAAAGGGTCCTGGAAGACCAGGCGGACCTCGCGGTGGAAGGTGCGGAGTTCGCGCTTGGTGAGTTTCGTGACGTCGATCTCGCTACCGTCCTTGCCGCGATAGCTGATGCTGCCCGATGTCGGCTCGACGGTGCGCAGGATGAGCCGGCCGAGCGTCGTCTTGCCGGAGCCGCTTTCGCCGACGATACCGAGGTTTTCGCCGGGATAAAGATCGAAGCTGGCGTCGTCGACGGCGCGCAGCGTGTTTGATTTGCCGTGCCAGCCGTAGATCTTGCCGAGATTGCGGACGGACAGGATCGGCTGCGGCGCCTCCGGCGAGAGCGCCACGGCGGGCAGCCGGCCTTCGACATGGTGGGTGAGCTTGATCGTCGAGGCCAGCAACTGCCGGGTATAGGGATGCTCGGCGGCATGGTAGATCGCATCCACAGGGCCGCGTTCGACGATGCGGCCGAAGCGCATGACGGCGACGTCATCTGCCACTTCGGCGACGATCCCCATGTCATGGGTGATGAGCAGCATGGCCATGCCGCGTTCGACCTGCAATCGCTTGATCAGGTCAAGGATTTCGGCCTGGGTGGTGACGTCGAGCGCCGTCGTCGGTTCGTCGGCGATGAGAATGTCTGGATTGCCGGCAAGCGCCATGGCGATCATGGCGCGCTGGCGCATGCCGCCGGAGAACTCGAAGGTGTAGCGGTCGGCCATCTTGTCCGGATTCGGAATTTCGACCTGGCGCAGCAGTTCGATGGTCCTTTCGCGGGCGGCACGCTGATCGAGATTGCTGTGCAGGCGCACGGCCTCGATGATCTGCGAGCCAATGGTATGGACCGGTGACAGCGAGCTCATCGGCTCCTGGAAGATCAGGCCGATACGACGGCCGCGGATGGCGCGCATCGCCCGGTCGGACGGTTTCAGCGCGGCGATATCGGTGATGCCGTTACTCCCGGTGACCCCGTCGCCGTTGCTGAGCAGGATGCGGCCGGAAACGATGCTGCCGGGGCTGTCGACGATCTGCAGGAGCGAGCGGGCGGTGACGCTCTTACCGGAGCCGCTTTCGCCGACGAGGCAGAGCGTCTCACCGCGCTTCAGCTCGAAGCTGACATTTTCGACGGCGTGCAGGATGTGGGTGCGCAGCCTGAAATCGATCGAGAGGTTTTCGACGGAGAGAACGACGTCTTCTGAAAGATCGGTCATGGTTTCCTCCTCAATTGTCATAGGGGTCGGCGGCATCGCGCAGGCCGTCGCCGAAGAAATTAAAGGACAGGACGGCGATGACGACTGCGAGCGACGGCCAGATCAGCAGCCACGGCGCGGTCGCGACGGTGCGGATGTTCTGCGCATCTTGCAGCAGTACGCCCCAACTGACGACCGGCGGCTTGAGGCCGATGCCGAGGAAGGAAAGCGAGGTCTCGGCGACGATCATGGTCGGCACGGCCAGCGTCACGACCGCAAGGATATGGCTCGTCAGCGACGGCAGGATATGACGGAAGATCAGCCGCGCCTCGCTCGATCCGTCGAGCCGGGCGGCAACGACGAAATCCTCGCCGCGCAGAGCCAGGAACCGGCCGCGCACCTCTCGCGCCAGGCTGGTCCAGCCAAGCAGCGAGACGATGATCGTTATGACGAAGTAGACATTGACCGGCGACCATGTCAGCGGGATCGCCGCCGCCAGGCCAAGCCACAGCGGAATGGTCGGCATGGCGCTGACGACCTCGATGACACGCTGGATCAGCGTATCCACCCAGCCGCCGTAAAAGCCGGAGATGGAGCCGAGCACGACGCCCAGGATCAGCGACATGGCGACGCCGACGAGGCCGATCGACATGGATACGCGGGTGCCGTAGACGAGGCGCGAGAAGACGTCGCGGCCGAGCCGATCGGCGCCGAGCAGATACATCGGGTCGTTCTGGTTGAGCGGGCCGATCAGATGCCGGTTCATCGGGATCAGGCCCCAGAGGTCATAGGCCGCGCCTTTGACGAAGAAGCCGATCGGCGCCACCTTGGTATCGTCGACGACGAAGGTGCGGCGCAGCGCCACCTTGTCGATCTCGACCTTGTAGCCCTTCACATGGAAATTGAACTCCGAACTGCCGTCCGGCTTTTCCACGAAGAAGCTGAAGCCTTGCGGCGGGGCATAGGTATATTGCGGCCGAGAGGTCATCGGCAAAGCCGGCGCCAGGAATTCGGCGAAGAGGCCGACCAGATAGAGGAAGAGGATGATGGCGCCGGCCACTATCGCCACCTTCTGGCGGATCAGTTTGCCGGCGACCAGCCGCCAAGGGCCGATCGCGGCGGTCGAGACGGTCTTGCCCTGTTTCAGCGGGCTGATCGACGGGCCATCGGCAACAGTGTGAAGCGGACCCGCGTGGTTTCCGAAGGTTTCGTGCGTGCTCATCGCGTCCCCCTCAATTGAACCGGATGCGCGGATCGAGCAGCGCCAGCAGCAGATCCGACAGCAGCATGCCGACGAGGGTGAGCGCGCTCAGAAGCAGGATGAAACTGCCGGCGAGATACATATCCTGCGAAATCAGCGCGCGGAAAAGCAGCGGGCCGGCGGTCGGCAGGTTCAGCACGATGGCGGTGATCGTCACGCCAGAGACGAGGTGCGGCAGAACCCAGCCGATCGCCGAGACGAAGGGATTGAGCGCGATTCTGACCGGATATTTCAAGATGACCTTGTATTCCGGCAGTCCCTTGGCGCGGGCGGTGACGACATAGGGTTTGTGCAGTTCGTCGGTCAGGTTGGCGCGCAGGATGCGGATCATCGCTGCCGTTCCGGATGCGCCGATGATAATGATCGGGATCCAGAGATGGGCGAGGAAATCGCCGACCTTGGCGAGGCTCCAAGGCGCCTCCGCATACTCAGGCGAGATCAGCCCGCCGACGCTCTGGCCGAGATATTTATAGGCGATGTACATCAGCGTCAGCGCCAGGATGAAGTTCGGCACCGCAAGGCCGATGAAGCCGAGAAAGGTGAAGACGTGGTCGCCGATGGAGTGGCGGCGGACAGCGGAATAGATGCCGATCGGCAAAGCCACGATCCAGACGAAGAGCAGGCTCAAGAGCGAGATTACCAGCGTCGAGCCCATGCGCGCCCAGATCAGCCCGGAGACGGGCTGGCCCCACTCGAAGGAGTAGCCGAAGTCGCCGCGGCTGACGATGCCCCAGATCCATTTCAGATATTGGACATAGAAGGGGTCGTCGAAGCCGTAGATTTCCTTCAGCCGCTCGATCTGCGCCGGATCGACGGTCTGGCCGCTGTCGCTCATGGTGGCGATCATCGACGTCAGATAGTCACCCGGCGGCAGCTGGATGATCAGGAACGAGATCAGCGACATGCCAAACAAGGTCGGGATCATGTAGAGCACGCGCTTGAAGATATAGCCAAGCATCGAAACGTTTCTCCTCCCGTCGGGAACGCTGTGAGGCGATTCCCCCGGATCTTCACCCGCCTTCGGCCCTCCAGGCCGAAAGCGCTCCTCCGTCGCGTGTCACCTCATTTCCAGGTGATGTGCAGGACCTCCAGCCGATCGATACCAGGTACCTCCACCTGGGCGCGGCCATTCCCGAAGCTGAAGCTTGCGGCGCGGTCGGCAACGACGAGCCACGCCTTCGCCACCGATCGGCCCTCCGGAATCTCCACCGAAACGGTCTGCGCTGCCAGAGGGTAATTGTCGCGGATCGGACCTTTCATCATCATCGGATTGGTGAGGTTGAAGAGGCTGAGCGCCAGGCCCTCACCGTTTTCGCGCAGCGCCAGATCGATGACGCCCTTGCCCTTGACGGTGACACGCGGCGTCTTGCCGAGTGCCCAATGGACGGCGTTGGCGATGAGCCGCGCATGATCGACCGCAAAGACCTCCCAGAAGATCTCGCCGATGTTCCAGGGGATGTAAACCGTGCGGCCACCCTTGCCAGTCTCGCGGGCGATGACGGCAGCGCCTTTCGGCTCTTCACGCGGATAGACCTCTTCCATCGGCAGATCGGGAAAGTCGGGGATATAAAGGAAGGGAGTCTTGGCATCGGCCGACGGTTCGGCGTGGATCAGGCGGGTGCCGCCCATGATGCGTTCGGCGTCGTCGAAATCCCGATTGATCGGGTGATCGCCGGAAAGGGCGACATAGGTGTTCTTGACGATGCCGCGCGGGCCGGAGACGTATTTGGCGCCGAGCACGTCGGCCAGGCCGAAGTCGGCACGCCTCTTGCCGAATTCATCACGCAGCGAGGTCTCATAAGAGGCAATCACGCTGCCGCCACGATCGACATAGGCGCGGATCGCCGCGTTCTGCGCATCCGAAAGGCAGGAGGCGTTGGCGAGAATGATCAGCTTGAAGCGGTCGAGGTTTTCCTCGGTCAGCACCTGGTCCGAGAGCAGCTCGAAGGGCAGCCGGGCTTCGACGAGGGCGTGATAGAGACCGAGATCGTGCTTCTCGGCGGAATGCCGCTCTTCCGGCGCCCAGTGGCGCAGCGTTGTCGAGGGATCGATGACGGCGATTTCGGCGGTCGGCTTCATGCTTTCCAGCACGGGCTCGACGGCTGCCTGCAGGCCGAAGGCGTCGGCCACCGGCTCGACCCAGCGTTTGTCGGGCACGACACCGTTGAACTTGGTGAACCAGGCATAGAGACCGTGGGCAGTGCCGTCATTGATCCAGAGCTGCATCTCCTCACCCGAGGTGACGGCATCCTTCCAGCGATATTCCTCCTCCGGGCCGATCGAGGTGATCAGCACGACCGGGCGGTCGGGGAAGGTGGCGCGAATGCGCTTGCCGTTGCGGCCGGCCGACCAGCCGAGCTCGAGCCCCTTGCGGCCCTGATGGTCGACGACGAGGAAGGGGCAGTGCCTGGCGATGACCGAGAGGTCGAATTCCATCAGCGACGCGCCGCCCATGTTCGGAATGAAGCTCGCATGCGGGCGGATCGCTTTGACGGCATCGTCCCATTGCGCGATCATGTCGGTGAGCACGCGGCGGCGCCATTGCACCCAAGCCTGCCAGGCCGGATCCTCGGCATCGGGTTTTACCGGCAGGGCGTGGCCGGACATATCCTTGAAGCGGCGGGCGCTGTCTTCGCTATAATCGACGCCGTGGCCCTGCCAGCGATTGGCGAAGACCGCATCGATATCGTATTTGCGGACGATCTCCTTGACCACCTCAGGCATGAAGAGGCTGTTGTAGTCGCCATAGGCATTGGTGACCCAGACACCGGGATAGGCCCAGTGGCGGCGCGGCGTGCCGTCGGCATTGATCATCACCCATTCCGGATGGGCTTTGGCGGCATCGTCATGGATCGCATGCGGGTCGACGCGGGCCATGACATGCATGTCGAGCTTGCGGGCGGCGTCGACGAGCGCGCCGAAGATGTCCTTGTCGCCGAGATATTTGCTCACATAGTGGTAGGGCACGTCGCTCGGATAATAGGCGATATAGCCGCCGGCGCTGAGGCAGACCGCGTTCGATTTCGTGCGTTTGAAGACATTGATCCAGAAGGCCGGGTCGTATTTCTCCGGGTCGTCTTCCACGAAGGTCAGCTGGGTCCAGCGGGTCGCGGTCTTGAACCAATCCGGCGTCCTCAGCGTGTGGGTGTTCTGTTTTCTGGCGTCGAGCATCGTCTTCATCCAATCATTGGCAAAGAAGGCCCCCGGCGCCGACCGGCTCGTCGGGCGCCTGGTATGGCTCATGAGGTTGAAGGCCATTAGGCCTTGTAGAACTGCTCCGGCATGGTCGGAGCGGGCGTCGGCCAGCCGAAGGAGTTCGGCATGATCTTCGTGATGTTCTTCATGTTGTTCTTGACGATGCCGTATCCATCAGGCGGCAGCGAGATGCCGAAGACATAGAAGTTGTCGGCGGCGCCTTGCAGGATCTGCTTCATGACCTCGCGCTGGCCTGATGAGTCGGAAGTCGCCTTCAGCTTGTCGTAGAGCGCAAGCTGGCTCTTCGTGCTTTCCGGCGGTTCCTCGGCATTGGCATTGGCGCGGTCGCGATACCAGAGTTGCCAGGCCGGGGCATACATGGCGTTGGCATCGGTCGGCACGTAGTAGCGTGGGTCGAGCATGGCGGCGACGCCGCCATTTGCGCCGAACTGGTGGGCGGTCGCGTCGAAATCGCGGCCCTGGCGGACGCGCGTCTCCCAGAGCGAACGGTCCATCGAGCGCATCTGCGCATCGATGCCGACCGCCTGGAACATCGGAATGACAAGCTGGAAGAGATCGAGGAAGACGGCGCGCGCCTGGTCGATCTCGAAGATGATCGTCAGGCGGCGGCCCTTTTCGTCGAGGCGGAAGTTCTGGTCGTCGCGCTTCGGCACGATCTGGTCGAGCATGGCATTCGCCTTGTCGACGTCATAGGCCGTGAACTGCGTGGCGAGCTGCTCGTTGTAAAGCGGATCTTCCTTCTTGATCGACGGCTGGGCAGCCGCCCCCTGGCCAACGAGGACGGCATCGATCAGCGACTGCCGGTCGAGTGCGGTCGAGAGTGCCGCACGGAAATCCTTGTTCCGGAAGAGCGTCCGCTTGGTCTCGTCATTGTGGTTCAGGTTGAAGATGAAATTCATCACATTGGCCTCGGTCGAAGTCAGCGTGTAGAAATCATAGCCGCCCTGCTCGCGCGCATCGTAGAGAACCGACTTGTTGTTGGGTGTGGCGATATACTGGTCCATCAGGTCGACTTCACCCTGCATGGCCTTCAGCAGCAGAACCTGCGGGTCGGCGACCATCTGGTAGACGATGCGGTCCATATAGGGCAGCTGGTTGCCCTCGGTGTCGACCTTCCAATAGTAGGGATTGCGCTCGGCAACGGCGCGTTCGGTGTTTTCGCCGGGCGCTATCGTGAACATCCAGGCATGCACGCAGGGCTTCTTCGAGGAGTTCAAGAAGAAGGCGTTGTCGTCCTGGAAACCGGCGGCCGCCTGGAAAGAGGCGATCCAGCTTTCGAAGCCGCGTTGCTTGGCGAGTTCATCGGCCTTCGGATTGAAGTCGATGTGGAACTGCTCGAGATAATGTTTCGGCGTGCGCGTCGTCTGGTCGTTGTTGGCCCAGGCGACCTGCAGCGGGAAAAGACCGTTCGGCTTGTCGAAGGTGACCTTGAAGGTCTGCTCGTCGACGATCTCCAGCTTGGCCGGCTTGCCGCCGGACTTCCAATGATCCTGGCCGACGAAGGCGACGCGCTTGTCGGTAAAGACGGTGTCGTACCAGAACTTGATGTCGGCGGTGGTGTAGGGATGACCGTCCGACCACTTCATGCCCTTGCGCAGGCGGATCGTATAGACTCTGGAATCGGCGTCACCCTCGAAGGACTCGGCAACGTTCAGCGTCACGCCGGACCAGTCGGGCGTATAGCGCAGCAGCGGCTCATAGGCCTGGTAGCGGAACAGCATCGACAGCGAGCCACCGCCGACCAGCGCCATGTTCCAATCGCCACCGTATTTGCCGACGCTTTCGACCGGTTTGACGACGAGCGGATTTTCGGGAAGCCGGTCCTTCAGGGCCGGCAGGGCGCCGCTCGACACCTTCGTTTTCAGGATATCGGCTTCCTTGAACTCTGTGGCGAAAACCGGCAGCGCCGGCAAGATGAATACGGCCGATGTCCCGGCCAGAAACGCACGTCGTTTCAGCTTGATCATAGGGGTTATCCTCCAAAAATCCGTGCCCTTATTCATTATTTTGCTGTTGGGCTTGGGATGAGGGAAAGATTACATTTGGATATTGTTAGGTAAAGCGTTATGTTTTCGTTAGTGCGAAAATTTGCTTTTGGGATGCGGTTGATATAGCCAGCGTCCCATCAACCGAATGTAGGGGTGCCACGTGGGAAGCAGAGGCCGGGTTACATTGCAGACGATCGCGCGGGAGGTCGGCCTGTCGAAATATGCGGTGTCGCGGTCGCTTGCCGGCAAGAGCGGCGTCAGCGAGGAAACGCGCGCACTGATCCGCGAGACGGCGCAGCGCCTCGGCTATACGAGGCCAGCCGGGCAGGGTGCTGCAGGCGAGGTCGCCGTGGTCTTTCACGACCTGGATGCCGTCAATAGCGAGCTTTATATGCAGGTTCAGAACGGCGTGCAGCGCGAGGCGCACCGGCTGGGCATGACGCTGCGCCTCCGCTGGACCCATAATCAGGGGCAGCTGGAAGAGCTGGCACGCGCCTGTGACGGACTGATCCTCGTCGGCCCCCATGACCGCGAGGCAGTGGCGGCGGCGAGTGCCACGGGCGTTCCGATCGTACGTTTTGGCTGGGTCGATCCGCTGGAGCAGGCCGACCAGGTGACGGGTACGGATCATGAGGCGGGGCAGGCGGTGATCGAATATCTGGCCGGTCTCGGCCATCGCTCGATCGTTTATGTCTATGGCACGCCGGGCTTTCGGGGGCGGCAGGAGCGCTATTACGGTGCCCGCGAAGTCGCCGAACGTTATTCCGATGTTACCCTACACGTTATGCAGTTCGACGAGCAGAACGGCTTCGCGACGGCCTACCAGGCACTGAAGCAAAGGGGCATCCGGCCAACGGCCTTCTTCTGCGCCCATGATGGGTTGGCGCTGACCGTGGTGTCCGAACTGCTCGGTCAGGGATACCGCATTCCCGACGACGTCTCGGTCGTCGGTTTCGGCGATTTTTCGCCGGCGACGCAGATCTCGCCGGCGCTGACGACGGTGCGCATGGAGGGGCAGGAGTGTGGCGCCGTCGGCCTACGTCTGCTGCTCGAACGCATCGAGAATCCACGCCTGCCGGGCATGCCGGCGCGACGCATCATGATCGCCTCGCGGATCATCGAACGCCGCTCGGCCGGCCCCTGCAAGGTGGTGGCAAGCGTCGATGCCGCCGAGGTTTAACCGCCGAGCGAAGCAATCGCGGCCTTGACCGCATCCGCGCCGGGCCTGGTCGGCCGGTATTCCAGACCGACGGCGCCGTCGTAACCGTTGGCGAAGATCCAGCCGAGGCGGTGAGCAAGGTCGATGCCGCCGGAACCCGGTTCGTTGCGGCCGGGGTGATCGGCGACATGGACGTGGATGATACGGTCGAGACGGCCGTTCAGCACCTCCTCGGTGCGCTCGTCCATCACGGCGGAATGGTAGATATCGTAGACGATGCCGATCTCGGGGCGGGCGACGTCATCGATGATGTCGAGACCTTCGCGGGTCGAATCGAGGAAATAGCCGACATGGTCGATGCGGATGTTGAGCGGCTCGACGCCGAGGCGGACACCGCTGCTTTTGAGGATGTCGGCGCCGGCTCTCAGCGTTTCGGTGAGCGCCCGGCGCTGTTCTTCGCGGGTCAAGCCCGGGAGATCGTCGCCCGCCTGGGCAATCAGCACCGGCGCGCCGAGACGCTTGGCGACAGCGACGGAATCGGCAAGGCCTTTCAGCCAGGCCTGCCGATTGGCGGCGTCGGTCAGCGCGATCATCGGTTCGGCGACGAGGCTGGAGACGGCAAGACCGGTTTCCTTCAGCGCCGCCTCGATCGCATCCAGATCCTTGCCGGTCCAGCGCCAGAATTCGATTGCCGTCAGGCCGGCCGCATGGGCGCAGCGGATGCGATCGGGAAAGCTGTCGCCTTCTTCGGCAAACAGCCACTCTATGCAGGCTGAATAACGTCGCATGAAAACTCCTCCCATCTGTTGATGCAGGCATGCGACAGATCGGCGCCTGCCGCAAGAGGGGTTCGGGCGCTTGACGCCCGGGGCTCATTGGCGGAACACTCAGCACATCAGGCCGGGATCTCCGGCCGTTTGCGGAGGAAGACATGGATCTCGGATTGAAGGGAAAGACTGCCGTCATAACCGGTGCGTCGGTCGGCATCGGGCTGGCGATCGCCGAGGGACTGGCGGCTGAGGGCGCCGACCTTGTGCTGGCAGCCCGTGGCGGCGAACGGCTCGAGGCGGAAGCCGCCCGTATCGCCGAGAAGTACGGCGTCAGCGCCGCCGCTGTCGCGGCCGATGTGGCGACGGTTGCGGGAACCGAGGCGATCATCGCGGCGGCGGCCGAAAAAGGTGGCGCCGATATCCTCATCAACAATGCCGGCACCGGATCGAACGAGACGGTGATGGAGGCACCCGACGAGAAGTGGCAGGACTATTGGGACCTGCATGTGATGGCCGCCGTGCGGCTGGCGCGCGGCATCGCGCCGCAGATGAAGCAACGCGGTGGCGGGGTGATCCTGCACAATGCCTCGATCTGCGCCGTCCAGCCGCTCTGGTACGAGCCGATCTACAATGTCAGCAAGTCGGCGCTGATGATGTTTTCGAAGACGCTCTCGACCGAACTCATCAAGGACAATATCCGCGTCAACTGCGTCAATGCCGGCCTTATCCTGACGCCCGACTGGATCAAGACCGCCAAACAATTGACGGCGGAAACCGGCGGCAACTGGGAAGGCTATCTGCAGAGCGTCGCCAACGAGCACGCCGCCTCCAAACGGTTCGGCACGCCGGAGGAACTGGCCAACGTCTTTGTCTTCCTCAGTTCGGAGCGTGCGAGCTATTGCATCGGCTCGACCTATTTCGTCGATGGCGGCATGCTGAAGACGATCTAACCGAAGAGGTCGGAAAGCGCGCGGCGGCCGGTCTTTCTCGAGGCTGCCGGGCGTTTCTGTGGACGTTGCCGATACAAGCTATAAATAATAGCTATTTTGTTGTATGTTCACGCTTTTGACGCTATTTGCCTGCTATTGGCAGGATAAATACTGCGATTTCTACAAGGCGACGACGATGCTGACGAAAAAGGGAAAATACGGGCTGAAGGCGCTGGTCGACCTGGCACGGCTGGCGCCGGGCGAGACCGCCTTCATCAATGACATCGCCGCCCGTAACAATATCCCGAAGAAGTTTCTCGATACGATCCTGCTCGAATTGCGCAATGTCGGCATCCTGCGCTCGAAGAAGGGGCCGGGCGGCGGCTATTCCCTGTCGCGGCCGGCCTCTGAAATCCGCATCGGCCATGTCATCCGCACGCTCGACGGGCCCTTAGCGCCGATCCGCTGCGCCAGCCGTACGGCTTACGAGGCCTGCGACGACTGTGCCGATCCGGAAACCTGTCAGGTGCGGCGCTCGATGACCGATGTTCGGGACGCGATCGCCGCCATTCTCGACAATATGACCCTCGAGCAGTTCGTCGCCGACGGCGGCCGCGTCGAAGGCGCGAAGGAAGAATTCCCAATCTCCGCGGCCAGCTGAATTAGAGCCTGCCGGGCTTCGACATATATTCGCCTGCGGTGTGCAACAGCTTATCCCGCGGCAGCGATAGCGCGTGAATGCGGGCATTGCGCCAATGGCGGTCGAGATTGAGGCCGATGCCGGCCGATGTTTCTCCTGCAAGTTCAAACAGCGCGTTTGCGGTGTCGAGTGCCGTTTCCCCGGCAAGGATTGCGGCGGCCGAGGCGGAAAAATGTGCGTCCGCCATTGCGGCCTCCACAGGATTGACCTGGGCAATGTCGAGTTTGCGGCCAGCCCGTTCCAAGGCTGCCGCCGTCGTTTCGATGCGGATGGCGTGCTTGCCGATCCCGGGCAGGACGGGCGTGCTGGGATCGCCGATCGCGGTCATCAGGTCGCTCCATGCAGCCCGGGCGATGCCCAGGCTGACGCCGGCCTTGAGCAGCAGGCCGAGCGAGATGCCGGTCGAATGTCCGGAGGAGGGGGCAGGCGCAATCGCATCGGCATTGACATGAAGCGTGCCGACGATCGCCGTCGCCGATCCATTGGTGCGCTGGCCGAAGCCGTCCCAATCGTCGACCACCTGCACGCCTTCCTCAGCGCCTGCGAGGTAGAGCGTCACCGGGCGGCTGGGCGGAGCGGTGGCGGCAGCGGCGATCCAGTCAGCGAAGAGAATACCAGGTGCCCGCTGCGTGCGCCCGCTCAGGCGGTAGCCCGGACCTTCGGCGGTCAGTTCGGCCCCGTCGGTGAAGGCGGCGCCCGCGAAGCGGTCACCGAGCAGCACGCGGGGAAACAGCGATGCCTTCAAATCCTCGGCAGCCTGAGTGCGCAACGTTTCCAGCGCGCAAAAATGATTTTCCAGCGCCTCGCCGATCGAAGCATCGCCCTCGGCGATGATTGCAACGATTTCGGCGAGCAGGGCGTTCGACACGTCGAGCCCTTCATGGTCTGGCGGAACAGTGATTGCCGTCAGTCCCGATACCGACAGCGCATCAAGCTCGGCAAAGGGCAGGATGCGGTTGATATCGCGCTCGCTCGCCTGATGCCGGAATGCGGCGGCGAGGCCCCGGGCCGTGGATATCGCCTCCTCTTCGCTTTCGATGCGATGCGCGGGAGGCCTCAGGCTCTCATGAAACTGCGATACCGTTCCCATCGGTCACTCTTTTCTCGACGGATACAGGAGTGAGGAATTGCCCCTCGAATGATAAGGCCGGTTTTTCTACAAAACGCGGGTGCTTTGAATTTTCTTACCAGCTTGATTGCCTTGTCCTTCACTCTACTTACGGTTAGGTGGGGCTTCCTTGATCGAGAAATATGATGAGCGACTCTCGTGCTCGCAACAGCGAGGTTTCGAAAATGGCACGCCAGCCGAGACCGCGCCTGACGCTGGATATTGCCGCTATTCCAACCTATGCGATCGGCGACATTCACGGTCGGTACGATCTGCTTGTGAAAGCCGAAGAGGCGATCCTGCGTGATGGCGCGCAGTTGCCCGGGCGTAAGCTGATCGTCACGCTCGGCGACTATATCGACCGCGGCCCGGAATCGTCACAGGTGATCGCCCATCTTATGGAGCCACCGCCAGATGGATTCGACCGCATCTGCCTTGCCGGCAATCACGAAGTCGCCATGCTCGACTATGTCGACGGCTGGATCTCCTATGACGATTGGATGCAGATGGGGTCAGCGGAGTCGCTCAAATCCTATGGCCTCGATCCGGAGCACCTGCCGCTGGTCTTTCCCTCCGGCGCGAAGCTCGATGCCTTCATCCGCCAGTCGCTGCCGCGGACGCATATCGATTTCATGCGGGCGATGCCCGTGCTGCTGGAGACCCCGAGCGTGATTTTCGTGCATGCCGGCATCAATCCGAAGCTGCGGCTGAGCGAGCAGACGGACGAGGATCTGGTGCTCATCCGCCAGCGGTTTCTCGAAAGCCGGGTGCCGTTGCCGAAACTCGTCGTTCACGGTCATACGCCGAACGACGAACCCGACATACGGCCGAGGCGGCTCAATCTCGATACGCGCGCCTTTCGCAGCGGCAAGCTCACCGTCGCCCGCTTGTGGCAGGGCAAGGTCCATCTGTTTTCGACCTGACTTCTGTGCCTGTTTCCCAGCCGATGCGTCGATTCAAAGCGTTGCAGCGTCCTTTGCGCGTCTGAAAAGACGCGCGGCGCTGCAGAGCCGGGCGGGATCGTCTCAGACGACCCCTTCCTCGACCGGCTCTGTCTTCGCTGGTTCTACAGTGGCCGGGCGGTTGCGGCGCCAGCCGCGCAGCACGACGTAGAAGACCGGCGTCAGGAACAGGCCGAAGAAGGTCACGCCGAGCATGCCCGAGAATACGGCGGTGCCGAGCGACTGGCGCATTTCGGCGCCGGGGCCGGTGGCGATGGCAAGCGGCAGAACACCGAAGATGAAGGCGAATGCCGTCATCAGGATCGGGCGCAGGCGAAGATGGCTAGCCTCGATGGCCGCCTCTACCGGCGATTTGCCCTCGTCTTCCGCCTGCCTGGCGAACTCGACGATCAGAATGGCGTTCTTGGCCGCAAGGCCGATCAGGACGATCAGGCCGATCTGCGTCAGGACATTGTTGTCCATTCCTCTCAGCGAGACACCGATCAGCGCCGCGAGCACCGCAAGCGGGACGATGAGAATGATCGCGAGCGGCAGAACCCAGCTTTCATATTGTGCCGCCAGCGCCAGGAAGACGAAGACGACAGACAGGGCAAAGATGTAGATGGCGGTGTTGCCGGTGTGGGTCTCCTGATAGGCGAGTTCCGTCCATTCGAAGGTGGTCCCCTGCGGCAGGATCTTCGCCGCTAAGGCCTCCATCTTGGCGATGGCATCGCCCGTCGACGTGCCGGGCGTCGGATTGCCCTGAAGTGGCACCGAGACGTACATGTTGTAGCGCTGGACCAGCGCCGGGCCGCTGGCATCCTGGATGTCCATCAAGGTTCCAAGCGGAACCAGCGCCCCGGTCGCGGACCGGACCTTGAGGGCGAGGATGTCTTCCCGGTCCATGCGGTATTGCCGGTCGGCCTGGGCGCGAACCTGGTAGACGCGGCCGAACGCATTGAAATCGTTCACATAGGCGACGCCGAGATTGATGGAAAGGGCGTTGAAAATGTTGGGAATCGGCACATTCAGGAACCGCGCCTTGTCGCGGTCGATCGCCAGGAAGTATTGCGGGCTGGCATCGGAGAATGTCGTAAAGACGCCAGTCAGCCCCTCGGTCGTTGCCGCCGCACCCATCATCTGCCGGGCGAGGCCGAGCACGCGGGTCATATCGGCGTTCTCGAGATCGGATATCTGCATCTTGAAGCCGCCGGAATTGCCGACGCCACGCACGGATGGCGGTGGAATGGCGATGATGAAGGCTTCCTGGATGCTTTGCAGCTTTCCATAAAGCTCGCCGATGATCTTGTTGGCGTTCTCGCCGCCTTCTTCACGTTCGGCAAAGGATTTGAACGGGACGAAGACGACGCCGGCATTTGAGGCATTGGTGAACGTCGCCCCGCTGAAGCCGGCAAATTGCACGGCATTGCCGACGCCGGGCACGGTGCGGGCGATATCGCCCACCTGCTTGACGACGGCATCGGTACGCGCAAGCGAGGCTCCATCAGGTAGCTGTATGACGATGATGGCGTAACCCTGGTCCATGGTCGGGATAAAGCCCGCGGGAACTTTCGTGCCCATGTACCAGGTCGCTCCGAGCAGGCAGACGAAGGTGACCATCGCGGCTGTCAACCCAATCCAGCTGCTCACCAGATGCCGAACGGTCCATGAATAGCCGGAACTCAGTCGATCGAATCCATGATTGAAGCCATCTGCAAGCCCTCTTCCCACACGGGATGCGACATTCATGCGCTTGGTTTCATGGTCATGGGTTTTCAGCAATATGCCTGCGAGCGCGGGCGACAGGGTGAGCGAATTCAATGCGGAAATTGCAGTGGTGACGGAGATCGTGACCGCGAACTGCCTGTAGAATTGTCCTGAGATGCCTGGAATGAAGGCTGTCGGCACGAACACGGCGATCAGCACCAGCGAGATGGCGACGACGGCGGTTCCAACTTCGTCCATCGTGACATGGGACGCCTGCTTCGGCGTCATGCCGCGTGCCAGATTGCGCTCGACGTTTTCCACCACCACGATCGCGTCGTCGACGACGATACCGATCGCCAGCACGAGACCGAACAGGGTGAGCATGTTGAGCGAGAAGCCGAAGGCGAGCAGGACGGCGAAGGTGCCGATCAGCGATACCGGGATGGCAATGATTGGAATGATCGCGGTTCGCCAGGATTGCAGGAAGACAAGAACGACGATTGCTACCAGGATGGCCGCTTCGGCGATGGTTCTATAGACCTCGGTGATCGAATCCGAGATGAATTCAGTCGTGTCGTAGACGATACGATATTCCAGACCCGGCGGGAAATTCTGGGATATGTCCTTCATCAGCGTCTGGACTTGATGGGCCGTGTCCAGGGCGTTGGTTCCCGGCCGGGCGAAGATGCCGAGAGCAACTGCGGGATCGTTGTTGAGATAACTGTTGGTGACGTAATCCTGTGCGCCGAGTTCTATCCGGGCGACATCCTGCAACTGCACGAGCCGGCCCGAAGTCGTCGATTTCACAATGACATATCGGAACTCGCGCACGTCGGAGAAGCGGCCGTCCGTTCGCACCGTATATTCGAATGCATTCTTGCCGGTGACGGGTGGGGCACCGATCTTGCCGCCTGATACCTGAACGTTCTGGTCTCTCAATGCGGAGACGACGTCATCTGACGTCATCCCGTAGGCGGAGAGCTTTTCCGGATCCAGCCAGATTCGCATCGAATACTGGCGTTCGCCAAAGATCTGCACGTCGCCGACGCCGTCTAGGCGCACGAGAACGTCGCGGATGCGGTTGCGGGCGTAGTTCGAGACGTAAAGCTGATCATAGCGGTGCGACGGCGAAAGCAGATGCACCACCATCATCAGATCCGGCGAGCTTTTGTCGGTGGTCACGCCAAGTCGCTGGACTTCTTCGGGAAGACGGGGAAGGGCGATGGAAACGCGGTTCTGGACGAGCACCTGGACCTTGTCGAGATCGGTGCCGAGCTTGAAGGTGATCGTCAGCGACATGGCGCCGTCGGCGCTGGAGTAAGAAGACATATAAAGCATGTCTTCGACGCCGTTGATCTGTTGTTCGAGCGGCGTCGAAACGGTATCGGCGATCGTCTGTGGGTCGGCACCCGGGTAAGAGGTGCGCACGACGATGGTCGGCGGCGCTATCTCCGGATACTGCGATACCGGCAATTGCGTATAGGCAATGCCGCCGACGACGAGAAGAAGGATCGAGATCACGGCCGCAAAGATCGGCCGGTCCACGAAAAAATGAGCAAATCTCATTGTCCGCTCTCCGCGCCGGCGGTTTCGGGCGCAGTGTCCTGCCGCTCCTGCAGCAGTTCGGTCATCTGAGGCGTGATCTTTGCACCTGGCCGGGCGCGCATCAGGCCGTTGACGATTATCGTCTCGGTGCCATCAAGGCCCTCGCGTATGACCCGGTAGCCGTAGAGACGCGGTCCGGGCCTTACGGGCTTGGTCGAAACCGTGCCGTCTTCGGCGACGACATAAACAACGCGCTCATTCTGGTCCGAGCCGATCGCCTCGTCGGGGACAAGAATGGCCTGGTAGGTGTTGGAAGCTTCGACTTGTATGCGACCGAAGAGGCCGGGCTGAAGGACGAGATCGGGGTTGGGGAAGCGGGCACGCAGACGAATGGTGCCGCTCTCATTGTCGACCCGATTCTCGGCGAAATCGAGCTTTCCCTTGAATGGTTTGGCATTGGGATCGGAGATCGTGACGGATACATCCAGTCCGCCACCGCCCTGCTGGAGATCCTTGCCCAGCTTGCGCGCCGTGTCGGCGAAATTCAGCAGGCGGCGCTCATCGACGTCGAAATAGAAATCGATAGGGTCGAGAGAAACGATCGTCGTGAGAATGGTCTGGTCGGTTTGCACGAGGTTGCCGGCGGAGATCAGCCGGCGGTCGATACGGCCGCTGAGCGGCGCTTTGATTTCGGTATATTCCATGTCGAGAGATGCGCGATCGGCGGCAGCCTGGGCGCCGCGGACATTGGCCTGGGCCGAATCGAATTCGCGGCGACGATCGTCCAGCGTCTGCGCCGATTGGCTGCCGCTCGAAGCAAGCGATTGCGCGCGCTTATACTGCGCATCGGCAAAGACCAGGGCGGATTGCGAGGCTTCGAGTGCTGCCTTTGCCTGATTGAGCGCGGTTACGAACGGCCGCTGGTCGATGACGAAGAGCAGATCGCCTTGCTTGACCAGGGCGCCGTCCTGGAAATGGATTTCCTGCAGGTAACCACCGACGCGCGAACGGACGGAGACTTCGTCGACGGGCTCGAAACGGCCGATGAACTCGTCGCTGTCGACGACATCGCGCACGACAGGCTTGGCGACGGTGACGGGCGGGGGCGGCGGGGCGCTCTGGGCCAGCGCGGGGAGAGGCATGAATGCGGCAATACAGCCAAGCACCACCATCAGTCGAAGCGCGTAAGTCATACCGGTCCTCCAATCTCGACGGCCGATTCACTGCCGCCAACCTCAAGATGAAGTGATGCTGTTCATGTCTTGCTGCTTTGAACGAGGGTCTCTGCCCCCGTGATTCCCCCGGCATTCAATCCCCTGGAAAAGGAAGGCCGGCACGCAATGCACATCGGAAAAATCGTAACCCTATGGAATTGGACTATAAACGGCAGCGGCGAAAAATTGCAAATGCCAATTGGTAACGATTCCGGAATCCATCAAAACGTCACAGAGGGCATCAGCTCTCGACGATCTCGTCTCTGCCGGGGTGGCAGGGCGGCGAGTTCGGCCCCAGTCGAGCTCCTGTTCCAGCATGTGAAAGACATCATCGTCGATCTCGTCGGCGCGAGAGAAAGGGAGGAGCCGCAGATATGCTTGACCCAGTCTGCGGCATTTTCGCCGCTGCCGTTGAATCTGCCGTTCATGCCCTTGTGCAGTGCACATGCTCAATATATCTACCGATATTATAAGGATGCTTATAAATAACGGTCATAGGTTTTCATGAACGCCACTCCGACCCTCGGTTTCCTTCTCCACGACGTCGCACGGCTGCTGCGCAAGCGGTTCGAGCAGCGCGCGAAGTGCCTTGGACTGACCCGGTCGCAATGGCAGACGCTTGCCTATCTCTCGAACAATGAAGGCATCCATCAGGGTGGCCTTGCCGAAATCCTGGAAGTCGAGCCGATCACGCTGGTGCGCATTCTCGACAAGCTCGCCGAGCGCGGGCTGATCGAGCGCCGCCAGCACCCGACCGACCGGCGCATCTGGCTGCTCTATATGCGCGACGAGGCGCACCCGTTGCTCGCCGAAATGCGCGAGCTCGGTGACACCACCCGCGCAGAAGCGTTGCAAGGCGTTTTGCCAGAGCAGCGCGAGCTGCTTTTCCACATCCTATCCGTAATGAAGACGAACCTGGTTCAGGCATGCCGGAGCCCGGTTGACGAGAATGAGACGAACGATGGCTGATCAATCCCCCCTCCGCGTCGTTGCTGGCGCCAATGCCAAGACCAAGACTCCTGTCGAAGACAATGAAGCGAAACAGCAGGAAACGGTAGCCGAAGCGCCTTCATCCAATTCAGCGCCGGCTGCCGCCGTGGCTGCGCCTGGCGGCAACAAGGTCCGCCGCCGGCGCAGTCTCACGCGGCCGATCCTGTTTGCCCTGCTGCCGGTGGCGCTCGTCGTCGGCGGTTATTATTACGTCAATGGCGGCCAGGTGATGTCGACCGACAACGCCTATATCCAGGCCGACATGGTCGGGCTGACCACCGATGTGTCGGGCATCGTCGACCAGATCAACGTCCATGAGAACGAGGCGGTCAAGGCGGGACAGGTGCTCTTCAGCCTGCGGTCGGATTCTTTCAAGATCGCGCTCGATGGCGCCAAGGCGCAGCTCGGCGCGCAGCGCAACCAGATCATGAATCTCAAGGCCAGCTATCAGCAGTCGCTTGCCGAGATCACGCAGGCGCAAGCCGATCTGCCCTATTATCAGGATCAGTTCGACCGGCAGCAAAACCTCGTCAACAACGGCAGCGCGACGCAGTCGGCCTATGACGAAGCCAAGCACAATCTGGAAGCCGCACAGCAGAAGGTTGCCGTCGCCAAGGCGGAAGCCGCAACGACGCTCGCCCAACTCGGCGGCAATGCCGACCAGCCGGTCGAGGAAAACCCGCTCTACCTGCAGGCCAAGTCGCAGGTCGACAATGCCCAGCGCGAACTCGACCACAGCGTCGTCAAGGCGCCGTTCGACGGCATCGTGACCAACGTCAACGCGCTGCAGGTCGGCTCCTACCTGGAAGCCTCGCAGCAGGCCTTCTCGCTCGTCGGCACCAACCATCTCTGGATCGCCGCCAGCCCGAAGGAAACCGAACTCACTTACGTCAAGCCCGGCCAGACGGCCGATATCTCCGTCGACACCTATCCGGGTGTGGTCTGGAAGGGCAAGGTCGAGAGCATCAGCCCGGCCTCCGGCTCCAGCTTCTCGCTGCTGCCGGCGCAGAACACCACGGGCAACTGGGTGAAGGTCGTCCAGCGCATTCCGATGCGCGTCAGCATCGAGGACACGGACGGCAAGCCGCCGCTTCGCGTCGGCATGAGCACGGTCGTCGATGTCGAGACCGGCCACGTCCGCGGCCTGCCCGATTTCGTCAACACACTTCTGGGCCGGCCTCAGGGCAAGGGTCATGAGTAACGCTCCCGCTTCCCCGGCAGCCCCGATTGCCAATCGGGGTGCGATCACCGCCTGCGTCATCCTCGCTGTCATCATGCAGGCGCTCGATACGACGATTGCCAACGTGGCGCTGCCCTATATCCAGGGCAGCGTGTCGGCCTCTGCCGACCAGATCAACTGGGTGCTGACCTCCTATATCGTCGCGGCGGCCATCATGACGCCGCCGTCGGGCTTTCTTGCCGCCAAGTTCGGCCGCAAACGCGTGCTGCTCGTCGCCATTGCCGGCTTCGTGGCGGCCTCCGTTCTCTGTGGCCTGGCGCAATCGCTGAACCAGATCGTCGCCTTCCGTCTGCTGCAGGGCCTGTTTGGGGCATCGCTGGTGCCGCTTTCCCAGGGCATCCTCCTCGACATCTATACGGTCGAGGAGCGCGGCTCGGCGATGGCCCTTTTCGGCGTCTCGGTCATGGTCGGGCCGGTGCTTGGGCCCGTCATCGGCGGCTGGCTGACCGACAATATTAGCTGGCGCTGGGTGTTTTATATCAACGTGCCGATCGGCGCGCTGGCCTTCATGGGCATTGTTGTCTACGTCACCGAGACCAAGAGGGATCTGCTCGCCAAACTGGACTGGTTCGGCTTCGGGATGATGAGCCTCGGCATCGCCGCGCTGCAGCTCTTCCTCGACCGCGGCGAGCAGCTCGACTGGTTCTCCTCCGGTGAGATCATGCTCGAGGCGTTGATCTGCGCCTCAGCCTTCTATCTGCTGATCGTGCATACTCTGACGGCGGAGAAATCCTTCGTGAACCCGAAGCTGTTCCTCGATCAAAACTTCTCGATCAGTATGATCTTCATCTTCGTGGTCGGCATTACCTATCTCGCCTCACTGGCGCTGATGACGCCCTATCTGCAGACGCTGATGGGCTATCCCGTTATCACAGCCGGCATCGTCATGGGGCCGCGCGGGCTCGGCACCATGCTCTGCATGTTCATCGTCGGGCGGCTGGTCGGCAAGGTCGATACGCGCGCGTTGCTGGCGCTCGGCCTGGGGCTCACCGCATGGGCGATGTACGACATGACCGGCTGGACACCCGACGTCTCGCAATGGACGATCGTCTCGGTCGGCTTCATCCAGGGCGCCGGCCTCGGCTTTCTGTTCGTGCCGCTGACGACGATCGCTTTTTCCACGCTGCCCGCCCATATGCGCGGCGACGGCACCGGTCTCTACAACCTGTCGCGAAACATCGGCTCGGCGGTCGGCATCTCGATCGTCTCGGCGCTGATCGTCGAGAACACGCAGAGCAATCATGAATCGATCGCGGCCTATGTGACGCCGTTCAACCACGCCTTCAATGCGGTGGCGGCGCAGGGGCTCAGCCCGGTGACGGCGGCCGGCCGTGCTTCGCTCAACGAGATCATCACGCTGCAAGCGACGATCATCGCCTACATGGACGATTTCAAGCTGCTGATGCTGATGTCGCTTGCGGTCATTCCGCTGGTGCTGCTGCTGCGCAAACCGAAGGCAGCACCCGCCGTCGACCACAGCGCCGTCATGGAATGAACTCCAGATTCGCGCAATTCCGGACGAAAAACCGCTTCGCACTTTTCCTGGAATTTTGTTATAAATTAAATAGTTGGAGCATGATGTCGCCCGAAAACCGCTTACACTTTTCGGCATCATGCTCTAGCGAAACGGCTTGCTGAGATAACGCGATCCCTGAATGCCGAAGCGCCATGGTGCTTCGGCATTTTTCGTGATGCCGATGCGTTTTCCCGAGACGATCGGCACCGGTGCCGACGGCGCGATCGCATAGGGCGGGCGATCGAGCAGCCGGTCATTGATGGCGATATCGATGCCAAGCGCCTGGCAGAGCTTGCCGGGACCGCTGCAAAGCGACGTCAGCATATCGGTGCCGCGCCGCGCCATCATCACAGGGATTCCCGTTTCCGGCTCCAGGGCGCGAATGAGGGCAGCCGAGCCCGGATGGCAGACGAAATTCAGGCACCAGTACATGCCGTAGATGCGGTAGATATAGACGTTGCCCGGCTTGCCGTACATGGCGCCGTTGCGCTTGGTCGGGCCGCGGAAGCTGTGCGAGGCCTCGTCATCGGGGAAATAGGCTTCGGTCTCGGTGATGCGTCCGCCGACGCCATCCACGGTCAGATGGCAGCCTAGCAGGTCGCGAGAGACGGTGATCGCATCGCGCTCGAAAAATTTTCTGAGGCTTTCGCCGGCAAGTGCGCCGACGCCGATCGCGCCATTCGTCGTTGCATCCGTCATGATGAACGCCGATAGCATTCCCCTTGCCGATCTGCCAAGCCGCGTCTAACGGCCGGCATTCGGATCGCGCATCGGGATCGACGATGAGGTGACCGAGATGGGGTCGCTCGCGGGGAAAGAATCTTCCAGACCCTCCTCCAGCTCTTCTTCGAGCAAAGCGGGATCCTTGCCGCGGGCGCTGTCGCCATGGGCAGGTTCGATCGCCGCTGCGAGCAGGGCCTTGGCCCGCAAGACGGCGTTTTCCGGCGTCAGTTCAGGCGTGCTGCGCAGCGTCACTGCAACGCTGTCTTCGCCTTCGCCGCCGAATTCGACAACGAAGCCGTCCTCCGTTTGGTAGACGGTGATATCGTTGAGTGCCATGGCCGTTCTCCGAGGGCGCTCATATTAGCAAGGCGCATTTTAGTGAAGCGCGTTTTCAGAATTTTGTCGAGCGAAGACCTTCACCAGCCAGTCGATGAAGACGCGTACGCGCGGCGAAAGCTGGCGGTTACGGGGATAGAGCAGGGACACCGGTGTTTGCATCGGCGGAAAATCCGGCAGCACTTGGACCAGCGTGCCTTCGGCCAGATCCTTTTCAGCGTGATAGCGCGGGATCTGGATCATGCCGAGGCCCAGCCTGGCCGCTGAAATATAGCTTTCGGCGGCATTGACGGCGACGGTCGCCGGAATGCCGATGTTGGCTACTGCGCCGTCGACGATAAATTCGAGCGGCAGCAGACTGCCGGTGCCGCTGGAGCGGAAGCCGACCATGCGATGGCCGGCAAGCCGGTTCGGATGCTGCGGCTGGCCGTGACGGGCGATATAGGCGGGGGAGGCGAGTGTCACCTCAACAAGCATGGCGACGCGCCGGGCGATCATGTCGCTGTCCTGAGGCGTGCCGACGCGCAGCACGCAGTCAATGCCCTCGCGCACCAGGTCGACCAGCCGGTCGCCCTCGCTCATGTAGAATTCGATCTCAGGATAGGTCTCCAGGAAGGACGGCAGGCTCGGCAGCACGAAATGGCGGGCCAGCGTGCCATGCACGTCGACGCGCAGCATGCCCTTCGGTTTGGCGCCGGCAAAGGCGCCTTCGGCTTCCTCGATATCGGCGAGGATCGACAGGCAGCGCTGGTAATAGGCTTCGCCGTCGAGCGTCGGGCTGACATGGCGCGTCGTACGCTCGAGCAGGCGCACGCCGAGACGGGCTTCGAGCTGTTTCACCGCATCGGTGACGGTCGAGCGCGGCAGGCCGGTATCTTCGGCCGCAAGAGTAAAGCTGCGGCGTTCCACGACGCGGGAAAAGACCCGCATGGCATCGAATCTGTCCATCTTGTTTGTTCGTCATTCCCGGATAGTGATGCCGGATAATGCCTGATTATCCGCCCAGAGAAAAGCGGCATCTTCTCCTCATCGAAAACGCGCTGCGGCGCATCCCTGAAGGAGAACGAAAATGGCCAGCAACGAAAACAAGGTCGCACTGGTGACTGGCGCTTCCCGCGGCATCGGCGCAGCAGTCGCAGAGCGCCTCGCCAGAGACGGCTTTACCGTTGTCGTCAATTATTCCGGCAACGCCGCTCCGGCCGAGGAATTGGCTGAGAAGATCGAGCAGGCGGGCGGCAAGGCACTGACGGCGAAGGCCGATGTCGGCGATGTCGAAGCCGTCCGCCGCATGTTCGATGCTGCGGAAACCGCCTTCGGCGGCGTCGATGTGCTCGTCAACAATGCCGGGATCATGATGCTGTCTTCACTTGCCGAGGCCGACGACGTTAATTTCGACCGCCAGATCAGCGTCAACCTGAAGGGCACCTTCAATACGCTCAGGGAAGCCACCAAGCGTCTGCGCGACGGTGGCCGGGTCATCAATTTCTCGACATCCGTCGTCGGCCTGAAGCTCGAAACCTATGGCGTCTACGCCGCTACCAAGGCTGCCGTGGAAACACTGACGGCGATCATGGCCAAGGAGATGCGCGGCCGTAACATTACCGTCAACGCCATCGCGCCCGGTCCCGTTGCAACTGACCTCTTCCTCAACGGCAAGTCGGACGAACTCGTTGCCCGGATGGCGAAGATGAACCCGCTGGAGCGTCTCGGCACGCCCGACGACATCGCCGCTGCGGTCGCCTTCCTCGCCGGCCCTGATGGCGGCTGGATCAACGGCCAGACGCTGCGCGCCAATGGCGGCGTGATCTGACGAAAGACCGACGACGGTCTTCCGGCCGTCGCCCGCCCAAGCTTCCACTTCAGCCAACCCCAATCGAACCTAGAAGGAATACGATCATGAGCAAGCAAGTCATCGTCATAACAGGCGCTTCCAGCGGTTTCGGCGCTCTTACCGCCCGCGCGCTGGCCAGGGCCGGTCACACCGTCTATGCCGGCATGCGTGCCACGGAAGGCCGCAACGCTGCCGCCGTCGCCGACGCTGCTCAATTCGCCAAGGACAATAATGTCGATCTGCGCAGCGTCGAACTCGATGTCGCCTCCGACGCTTCGGTTGTATCAGGCATCGCCAGGATTATCGCCGATGCTGGTCGCCTCGATGTCATCCTCCACAATGCCGGCCATATGTCCTTCGGCCCGGCAGAAGCCTTCACGCCGCAACAGTTCGCCGAGCTCTTCGACGTCAACGTGCTCTCCACCCAGCGTGTGAACCGCGCTGCACTTCCCTATCTTCGCAGGCAGGGCAGGGGCTTGGTGGTCTGGGTATCGTCGTCGAGCAGCCGTGGCGGCACGCCTCCCTATCTCTCGCCCTATTTCGCCGCCAAGGCGGCGATGGATTCACTTGCCGTCTCCTATGCCAGCGAGCTTACCCGCTGGGGCATCGAGACCTCGATCATCGTGCCTGGCGCCTTCACCAAGGGCACCAACCATTTCGCCCATTCCGGCTCGCCGGATGATACTGCCCGCGCCGCCGAATATAATGAAGGACCCTACAAGGGTGTGCCGGAGCAGGCGCTGCAGGGCCTGGCAGCGCTTGAACCGGCCGACGCCGATGCCGGCGCGGTAGCCGCCGCCATCGTCGATGTCGTCGGCAAGCCCTTCGGTACGAGGCCGTTCCGCGTCCATATCGATCCGTCCGAGGACGGCGCGGAGATCGTCAACGGCGTTGCCGACCGTGTCCGGGCGGAATTGTTCCGCCGCATCGGCCTCGAGGACCTGCTGAAGCCGGCTGTCAGGAATTGAAACCTGGACCGCCGCCCCGCGCGGAAACATGGGAGCCAGGCCCTCATCGCAATTATGTGAACGCGATTGCGGAATTTTTTCTTACAATCCTGCGGGGAGTGCGTATATCTGTTTTATCGCGAGAGAGTGGAATTCCCTGCCGCTCTCTTCCGAACCTCCAGAGCCTGCCGCGCCCTTGCTACCGTGCGACAGGCTTGATGTTCAAAGTTGTACATTGCGGCCCGTCGAAGGTTCCCCTGCCTTCCGGGCCGTATTTGTTTTGGCGCTCAGACGTCGTTCAGTCTCGCCTCGACCAGAAGCTTCACCAGCCAGTCGACGAAGACGCGGACCTTGTTGCTGAGGTGGCGGTTCGGCGGATAAACGACATAGAGCGGCAGCGGATCGCGACGCCAATCCGGCAGCACGCGGACGAGCTCGCCCCTTGCCATCGGCTCGCGCGCCATGAAGATCGGCACCTGCGCGATGCCGAGACCCGTCAGCGCAGCCGTCAGATAGGTGCGGCTATCGTTGACCGAGGCGATGTAACGCGGACTGGTCTCGATCACCTCGTTGTGCCGGCGAAATTCGAAGGGCAGCGTCCGGTTGTTCTGGGCGCGGAAATAGTTGACGGAGTAATGATCCGCCTCCAGATCTTCCGGCCGCTCGGGCATGCCGAATTTCTGGATGTAGCTCGGCGAAGCACAGGTGATCATCTCGACTTCGGAGACGCGCCGCGCAATCAGCGACTGGTCGGCCGGCGTGCCGGCCCGCAGCGCACAATCGACATTTTCTGCAAGATAATCGACCGTGCGGTCGCCGACACCGAGGTCGATACGGATATCGGGATAACGCTGATAAAAATCGCATAGTGCGGGGACGACGATCCAATCGGCAAAAGCGCCGGCCATCTCGACGCGGAGCCGCCCGCTCGGCAGGCTCTGTGAATTGGAAAGGCTGCCGTCGAGTTCCTCCAGTTCCGAAATAATCTGGGCGGCGCGTTCGTAATAAAGCGCGCCGTCCGTGGTCACCATCACCCGGCGCGTGGTACGATTCAAAAGCTTGGTGCGCAGATGCGCCTCCAGGCCTTGGATGAGATTGGTTACCGTCGCCTTGGGCATGGCGAGCATGTCGGCGGCGCGGGTGAAATTGCCCGTCTCCACGACGCGAATGAAGACGCGCATTGCCGAGAGCTGATCCATCGGTTTCAAATCCGCAGTTTGCGTTGCACCATTGTTCGAGATCTGGAACAGTGTTATCGCGATATAGCTTCTTATTCCTTGGTTGGAATAACAATATCTTTTTTGTACAAAATGCAAGCGGCAGGCGTTGTCTGCTTGTGGCCGACGCAAAAGAGACCGGAAGCATGACGGTGGAATGGAAAGATATGATGCTGGACAAGGTGGTCATCGGCCCCGTTTCCGCACGCATCTACCAGGGCGCCGATTACGGCAAGGGTCCGCCGATTGTGCTTTACCTGCACGGCGGCGCGTTTCTGGATAGCGACAAGAACGTCGACCGGCCGGTGGCGATGAGTCTCGCCAAGGCTGGCGCCATCGTCGTCGCTGCTGACTACAGCAGCCTGTCCGGCAACCTATTCCCGCAAGCGCTGGAAGTCTCCTTTTCCGTTTTCACCTATCTCGCCAACAAACGCGCCGGTCTCGGCGACCGGAAATCGTTGCTCTTCGTCGCTGGCGAAGAAGCAGGCGGCAATGTCGCCGCCGGTGTGGCGCTGAAGGCGCGCGACCAGATGCCGGACGCGCTCGACGGCCAGATCCTGATTTCGCCGCTGCTCGATCCCTTCATGGGCACGTCCTCGATCCGCAAGGCCGAAGCCATCGGCATGCGCCAACGCTGGACGGAGGGCTGGAGCCACTATCTGAGCGGCGGCGGTTGCCACCCTTATGCGGCGCCTTGCCTCTGTTCTCGTATTTCGGGCGTCGCGCCGGCGTTGATATTCACTGCCGAGGACGATCCTCTGCACGACGAGACAATTGGTTACGGTGCCCGCCTGAAACAGGCCGGCGTCGGTGTGCGCCAGCATGTCCTTCCCGCCGGGACGGGCTGGCCCTCGATTTATGGTGGGAAATCCGACGGAGCGCCCGACTGGCAGGAAAACGTCAGCCGCCATTTCGGAAGCTTCCTTCGGGACGTAAGCGTTCAACCGCAATTGCATTGAAGAAGACCTGATATTTCGGCGGCCTTGAGCCGTAAGGAGAGTACCGATGACGTCCAGAAAGAAGCGCTGGGCCCTGGTGGGCGCCGGCATAGGCCTTGTTGCGTCCGTGTCCGGCGCCGCATTGTTTTTCGAATTGCCGATGAGCACGACCGCCACGGCCGCTTCCGCCCCTGCACAGGCTCCCGCTGTGCCGGTGACGGTGGCCGTCGTTGCGGCGCATGATGTGACGGCCTGGGAGAATTTCTCCGGCCGTCTGGAAGCCGTCGATCGTGTGCAGGTGCGTTCCCGTGTGGCCGGCGCCATCCTGTCGGTGGCTTTCCGTGAAGGGGCGCTGGTGAAGCAGGGCGACCTGCTCTTCACCATCGACCCGGCCCCCTACCAGGCGAGCGTGGCGCAGGCGCAAGGCCAGGTCGCTTCGGCCGAAGCCAAAGTTAGCCTGGCGCAGACTGAACTCGACCGCGGCCGCAGGCTTTCCGACAACCGCACCATCTCCCAGAGTGATCTCGATCAGCGTCAGAGTTCGCTGGCCGAGGCTCAGGCGGGGCTGCGTTCGGCGCAGGCCGCACTGCAGTCGGCCCAGCTCGATCTCGATTATACGCAGGTGCGGGCTCCGGTTTCCGGCCGCATCGGCAAGATCGAGGTGACCGCCGGTAACCTCGTCGCGGCCGGTTCGACCTCGCCGGCGCTGACGACGCTCGTTTCCGTCGATCCGATCTATGCGAGCTTCAATGCCAGCGAAGAGATGGTGACGCGCGCGCTTGCCCAGCTTCCGCAGACGGATAGCGCCCTGCCTGCCGTCGAGCAGATTCCGGTCGAGGTCGGTACGCTGACCGACAGCGGCACGCCGATCAAGGGCAAGCTGCAGCTGATCGACAACGAGGTCGATGCATCAAGCGGTACGATCGGCGTACGCGCCGTCTTCGATAATCCGGGTGGACGTCTCATCCCCGGCCAGTTCGTGCGGGTGCGCATGGGTCAGCCGAAGGCCGAGAACAAGATCGTCATCAGCGACCGTGCCGTCGGCACGGACCAGGACAAGAAGTTCGTCTTCGTCGTCGATGGTGAGAACAAGGTCGCCTATCGGCAGGTCCAGCTCGGCACGCTGGCCGACGGCCAGCGTGTAGTCGAAAGCGGCCTGAACGTCGGCGAAAAGATCGTCGTCAACGGTCTGCAGCGCATCCGTCCAGGTGCAGTCGTCGCACCTCAGATGGAAGAGAAGGTCGCGACCGCGCAGTAAAGACTTTGCCTTCCCCTCCGGGGGAAGGCCAATACCCGAAATGATATGACCCGCCGGCGACTCCCAAACCGCCGGAGAGGGACGTTGCATCCATGTTCACCCCGGAGAGGGCTTTGATATGAACATCTCCAGATTCTTTGTCGACCGCCCGGTTTTTGCCGGTGTTCTTTCGGTCCTCATCCTGGTTGCCGGCTTGATCGGCCTGCGCGCGCTGCCGATTTCCGAATATCCGGAGGTCGTGCCGCCGTCGATCGTCGTGCGCGCCACCTATCCCGGCGCCAACCCGTCCGTCATCGCCGAAACGGTGGCGACGCCGCTCGAAGAGCAGATCAACGGGGTCGAGGGCATGCTCTACATGGCCAGCCAGGCGACGTCGGACGGCGTGCTCAACGTCACCGTCACCTTCAAGCTCGGCACCGACCCGGACAAGGCGCAGCAGCTCGTGCAGAACCGCGTTTCGCAGGCCGAACCGCGCCTGCCGGCGGAAGTCCGCGCGCTCGGCATTACGACAGTCAAGAGCTCGCCCAACTTCATCATGGTCGTCAACCTCGTCTCTGACGGGGGCGATCACGACATCACCTATCTTCGCAACTACGCGACCCTGAACATCAAGGATCGGCTCGCCCGCATCGCAGGCGTCGGTCAGGTACAGGTCTTCGGCGCCGGCGACTATTCCATGCGTGTCTGGATCGACCCACAGAAGGCCGCTGAGCACAATCTCGCCGCCAGCGACATCAGCAGCGCGATCAGCTCCCAGAACATCCAGGCCGCCGCTGGTATCATCGGCGCATCGCCAAGCCAGCCCGGTGTGGACCTGCAGCTCAACGTCAATGCCCAGGGTCGCCTGCGCACGCCTGAGGAATTTGGCAACATCATCGTCAAGACGGGCGCCAGTGGCGAGATCACCCGCCTTCGCGATGTCGCCCGCATCGAGCTCGGTGCTGCGGACTACACCCTGCGTTCGCTGCTCGACGGCAAGCCGGCCGTCGCCGTTGCTGTTCTGCAGGCGCCGGGTTCGAACGCGATCGAAATCGCGGACAATGTGAACGCGACCATGGATCAGTTGCAGCTCGCCATGCCTGCCGGCGTCAAGTACGAGATCGTCTACGATACGACGAAATTCGTGCGCGCCTCGATCGAGAAGGTCATCGACACGCTGCTCGAAGCCATTGCGCTCGTCGTCCTCGTCGTCATCCTGTTCCTGCAGACGTGGCGCGCCTCGATCATCCCGCTGATCGCGGTTCCGGTATCGATTATCGGCACCTTCGC
Organism: Rhizobium sp. 01N447_2; assembly: GCF_056399245.1. Classification (NCBI taxonomy): domain Bacteria; kingdom Pseudomonadati; phylum Pseudomonadota; class Alphaproteobacteria; order Hyphomicrobiales; family Rhizobiaceae; genus Rhizobium; species Rhizobium sp. 01N447_2. Next base: position 237,305 of record NZ_JBFTQY010000014.1, on the reverse strand, counting down.
GGTCATGTATGTCTTCGGCTTCTCGATCAACGCGCTCAGTCTGTTCGGCCTGGTGCTTGCGATCGGTATCGTCGTCGACGACGCGATCGTCGTGGTCGAAAACGTCGAGCGCAATATCGAACAAGGCTTGTCCCCGCGGGCCGCCACCTACAAGGCGATGAAGGAAGTCTCCGGTCCGATCGTCGCGATCGCGCTGGTGCTCGTCGCGGTCTTCGTGCCGCTCGCTTTCATCTCCGGCCTGTCAGGTCAGTTTTATCGCCAGTTCGCGCTGACGATCGCAATCTCGACCGTCATCTCGGCCTTCAACTCGCTCACCCTGTCTCCGGCGCTGGCAGCCCTTCTCCTGAAGGGCCATGATCAGCCGAAGGACTGGCTGACGCGCTTCATGGACGCCGTCTTCGGTTGGTTCTTCCGCGGCTTCAACCGTGTTTTCGGCGCGGGCTCGAATGCCTACGGCAAGGGTGTAGGTGGGCTCTTGTCGCGCAAGAGCATCGTCATGGTGATCTATCTGGCACTGGTCGGTGCGACCTACAGCCTGTTCAGCACGGTTCCGGGCGGCTTCGTGCCGTCGCAGGACAAGCAGTATCTGATCGGCTTCGCCCAGTTGCCGGATGCCGCAAGCCTTGACCGCACGGAGGACGTCATCAAGCGCATGACCGAAATCGCGCTGGCGCAGCCGGGCGTTGCCAATGCGATCGCCTTCCCAGGCCTGTCGATCAACGGCTTCACCAACTCCTCGAATGCCGGCATCGTCTTTGTGACGTTGAAGGACTTTGAGGAGCGCAAGACGCCTGATCTCTCGGGTGGTGCAATCGCCATGGCGCTGAACCAGAAGTTCGGCGTCATCCAGGATGCCTTCATCGCCATGTTCCCGCCGCCGCCGGTCAATGGTCTCGGCACGACAGGCGGCTTCAAGCTGCAGATCGAGGATCGTGCGGGCCTCGGCAACCAGGCACTCGACGAGGCGACCAAGGCAGTGCTTGCAAAGGCCTATCAGACGCCTGAACTCGCCGGGCTGTTCTCCAGCTTCCAGATCAACGTGCCGCAGCTCTACGCCGATCTCGACCGTGCCAAGGCCGAGCAGCTCGGAGTTTCCGTCACCGACGTCTTCCAGACGCTGCAGATCTATCTCGGCTCGCTCTATGTGAACGACTTCAACGCTTTCGGCCGCACCTACAGTGTCCGTGTGCAGGCCGATGCGAAATTCCGCGCCCAGCCGGAAGATATCGGCCAGTTGAAGGTTCGTTCGGCATCGGGTGAGATGATCCCGCTTTCGGCCCTTCTGAAGGTGGAGCCGAGCACCGGTCCTGAGCGTGCAAACCGCTACAACGGCTTCCTCGCTGCCGACATCAACGGCGGCCCGGCACCGGGCTTCTCGTCCGGCCAGGCGCAGGCGGCAATCGAGAAGATCCTTCACGAAACGCTGCCTGCGGGCATCGACTTCGAATGGACGGATCTGACCTACCAGCAGATCCTTGCCGGTAACTCCAGTATCGTCGTCTTCCCGCTGGCTCTGCTGCTCGTCTTCCTGGTGCTGGCTGCCCAGTATGAGAGCCTGACGCTGCCGCTCGCGATCATCATGATCGTGCCGATGGGTGTTCTGGCTGCCTTGACCGGCGTCTGGCTCACCGGTGGAGACAACAACATCTTCACTCAGATCGGTCTGGTGGTGCTTGTCGGCCTATCCGCGAAGAACGCGATCCTTATCGTGGAATTCGCCCGCGAACTGGAGTTCGAGGGAAGGACACCGCGGGAGGCCGCGATCGAGGCCAGCCGCCTTCGCCTTCGCCCGATCCTCATGACCTCGCTCGCCTTCATCATGGGCGTCGTGCCGCTCGTCGTCTCCACTGGCGCCGGCGCGGAAATGCGCGCGGCCATGGGTGTCGCGGTCTTCTCAGGCATGATCGGCGTGACCTTCTTCGGCATCTTCATGACGCCTGTCTTCTACGTGCTGCTGCGGCGGTTGACGGGCAACCGTCCGCTCGTCCAGCACAAGCCGGACGAACACAAGGAAGAAGAGGCGGAGGTCATCCGGCTCGCGGCGGAATAAACGGAATTCAACCTTCCTTTGTCGGGTAAATCGGGCGGGAACTTCGGTTCTCGCCCGGATCGTTTTCAGAGCATGATGCCGAAAAGTGGGCGCGGTTTTCGGACGACATCATCCGCATCTAAGGACACACCACAAAAATGGGTTACGTCCGTCAAAACGGTTTGCAACGGTGGGCGAGGGGACTATCAAAGACGGACAACAGTTGGGAGGACTGAATGACAGGTTCGAGAAAAGGTGATGAGGGCAGGCGGATCGCCCTTCTCGGCACCGGCCTGATGGGGGCGCCGATGGCTCGCCGGCTGCTTGGCGCGGGCTTTGCCGTCACCGTCTGGAATCGCGATCCCGGCAAGGCCGAGGCGCTTGCGGGAGACGGCGCGGTTCGCGCGAAAACACCGGCGGATGCCGTTTCAGGCGCCGATGTCGTCATCACCATGCTGACTAACGCCGAGGCGGTGAAGGACGTGTTGTTCGACCGTGGCGCGGCCGATGCGATGACGCCTGGTGCTACCGTCATCGACATGAGTTCGATTGCCCCGCATTTCGCCCGTGACCATTCGGCGAGGCTTGCCGAGCGCGGCGTCGATCACGTCGATGCGCCGGTATCCGGCGGCGTCGTCGGGGCGGAAGCCGGTACGCTCGCGATCATGGCGGGTGGCGACGAGGACGTGATCGACCGGCTTGCGGATATCTTTGCGCCGATGGGGCGGGTGACCCGCGTCGGTCCGAGCGGTGCGGGCCAGCTTGCCAAGCTCGCCAACCAGCAGATCGTCGCGGTGACGATCGGCGCCGTCGCCGAAGCGATGATGCTGATCGAAGCGGGCGGCGGCTCGCCGGCGGCCTTCCGGGACGCCATTCGCGGCGGCTTTGCCGAGAGCCGCATCCTCGAACTGCACGGCAAGCGCATGGTCGAGCGGCAGTTTACCCCAGGCGGTTCGTCCAGCAACCAGCTGAAGGATCTGAATGCCGCCATGGAGACGGCCAAGACCCTGTCGCTGACGCTGCCGCTGACGGCGGCGGTGCATGCCGAATTCAGCGAATTCGTCGCCAATGGCAATGGCGAAAAGGATCACAGCGGCCTGCTCCTCCATCTCGAGGAGAAGAATGCCCGGCCGGGAGGAAAGCAGTGACGGACAGCCATTCGCCGAAGCGGCGCCTGCGTTCGCAGGACTGGTTTGACAATCCCAATCATATCGACATGGCAGCGCTCTATCTCGAGCGCTTCATGAATTACGGCATCACGCCGGAAGAGCTGCGCTCCGGCAAGCCGATCATCGGGATTGCCCAGAGCGGCAGCGATCTGACGCCTTGCAACAGAGTGCATGTTGAGCTTGCCAAGCGGGTGCGCGACGGCATCCGCGACGCCGGCGGCATTCCGATCGAGTTTCCGACGCATCCGATCTTCGAGAATTGCAAGCGCCCGACGGCGGCACTCGACCGCAATCTCGCCTATCTCGGCCTCGTCGAAATCCTCTACGGCTATCCGCTCGACGGTGTCGTGCTGACCACCGGCTGCGACAAGACCACGCCTTCAGCGATCATGGCTGCTTCGACGGTCGATATTCCGGCGATCGTGCTCTCCGGAGGGCCGATGCTCGACGGTTGGCACGAGGGGGAGCTGGCGGGCTCCGGGACGGTGATCTGGCGGATGCGGCGGAAATATGCGGCAGGCGAGATCGATCGGGAAGAGTTTCTTCAGGCGGCGCTCGACTCGGCTCCATCAGTCGGCCACTGCAATACGATGGGTACTGCTTCGACGATGAATGCGCTGGCCGAGGCGCTCGGCCTTTCGCTGACCGGCTGCGGCGCCATTCCGGCCGCTTACCGCGAGCGCGGCCAGATGGCCTACCGCACCGGGCGGCGTGCCGTCGAGATCGTGTTCGAGGATCTGAAGCCGTCGGATATCCTGACGCGCAAGGCTTTCCTGAATGCCATCCGCACCAATTCGGCGCTCGGCGGCTCGACCAACGCGCAGCCGCATCTGGCCGCGATGGCAAAGCACGCCGGCGTCGAACTCCATCCCGACGACTGGCAGGTGCATGGTTTCGATATCCCGCTGCTGGCCAACGTCCAGCCGGCGGGCGCCTATCTCGGCGAGCGCTTCCATCGCGCCGGCGGCACGCCGGCGATCATGTGGGAACTGCTGCAGGCCGGGAAGCTCGACGGGAACTGTCGCACGGTGACGGGCAGGACGATGGCCGAGAACCTAGAGGGCAAGGAAGCACGCGACCGCGAGGTCATCAAGCCGTTCGCTGAGCCGCTGAAGGAGCGGGCGGGCTTCCTCGTTCTCAAAGGCAATCTCTTCGATTTCGCGATCATGAAGATGAGTGTGGTCTCGGAGGATTTTCGCCGGCGCTATCTTGAGGAACCCGGGCACGAGGGCGTCTTCAAGGGCAAAGCGGTGGTTTTCGACGGTTCCGAGGACTATCACAAGCGCATCAACGATCCCCAACTCGGCATCGACGAAAATACCATCCTCGTCATCCGGGGCGCCGGGCCGATCGGCTGGCCTGGTTCGGCTGAGGTCGTCAACATGCAGCCGCCGGATCATCTCCTGAAGCGCGGCATCCGCAGCCTGCCGACGATCGGCGATGGCCGCCAATCGGGCACGGCGGACAGTCCCTCGATCCTCAACGCCTCGCCGGAAAGTGCCGCCGGCGGCGGCCTCGCCTGGCTTCGTACCGGCGATGTGATCTGCATCGACTTCAACCACGGGCGCTGCGACATGCTGGTCGATGACGCCGAGATCGAACGGCGTAAAGGCGACGGCATCCCGCCGGTGCCGGCGGATGCGACGCCGTGGCAGCAGATCTACCGCCGCTCGGTTACGCAGTTGTCGGATGGTGCGGTGCTGGAGGGAGCGGCGGAATTCCGCCAGATCGCGAAAAATCCGCCGCGGCACAACCACTGATCTTGAAGCTGCCGTCGACTGCAAGCCCTTTGATCCAAAAAGGGAAAGTCGTAACGAACAGTTCACCTAGTCATTAGTTCGGTGGTCAAGACAAGGCTTCATTAATGGCGGCCTGAGACCATATTGCCGTTATGTAAGCTTCTAAGGCTGGGACCGCGTTGCCAGAGAACAAAGCCACACGATCCGAACGAGAGTTTCAGGATCTTCTGCGTCGGCTCGAACTCGCTCTCGATGCATCCCAGATTGGTGTCTGGGAGCACAGCATCGAGCAGGACGGGATCTTGTGGGATGCACAGATGCATCGCCTTTACGAGACTGGCGAGACCTGCCGGCTGGTGGCGGCATCGCTCTGGTCGAATGCCATCCATCCCGATGATCGCGAGCGGGCCGAACGCGACTTCGAGCAGGCGATCGTGACGCGCGGCGCCTATAACTCACAATTCCGAATCGTGCTGCCGAGCGGCGAAATCCGTCACTTGCGTTCGCGAGCGCATTTCTATGTCGATGCGGGGGGGCTGCCCTCCTTCATCGGCGCCGAATGGGATGTGACGGCCGACGTACTGCTCAACGGGGAGCTGGCGCGGCAGAAGGTGGTAGCCGAGGCGAGGGCGCTGGCGCTCGAGGAAAGCAATGCGCGCATCGAGCATGTCGCCGATCACGACTATCTCACCGGCCTGCCGAACCGGCGCCTTCTCGACAAGCGGCTGGCGGAACTGCCTGCCGACAAGAGCATCACGACGCTCGCGGTCCTGCATCTCGACCTCGACCAGTTCAAACAGATCAACGACAGCCACGGTCATGCGGCAGGCGACATCGTTCTCAGGGCCGCAGCCCTTCGCATCACCGCTGCCATTCCTGTAAATGGCATGGTTGCCCGCGTTGGCGGCGATGAGTTCGTCATCGTGCTGGTCAATTTCACCGATCTCACTGAGCTGAAGCTGATCACCGAGGATCTCCAGCGCCGGCTGCGGAAGAAGATCCGCTTCGGCCAGGAGATGCTGCAATCCGGCGCCTCGATCGGCGTTTCCTGGAGCGGCGATCGGCGGGCTCGCAACCTGCTTGCCGAATCCGACCTGGCACTCTACCAGGCCAAGAAGCTCGGGCGGAACCGGGTCGAATTCTTCACGCGGCAACTGCAGGAGGATCTGCGCTCCAAGCGTCGTCTCGCCGAAGAGCTGAAGCTTGGGCTGGAGCGCGGCGAGATCGTTCCCTATTATCAGGTGCAGCTCGACGCACGGACGCGGGAAGTCATCGGCTTCGAGGCGCTGGCGCGCTGGAAACATCCCGAGAAAGGCGTGCTCGCCCCGGGGGTATTCCTGAAGATCGCCGATGAGCACGGACTTGCGGCGGAGATCGACGCGGCAATCCTGAAAAACGTTCTCGAAGACCGGCTGTTCTGGCTGTTGCGCGGCCTTGTGGTACCGCGCATCGCCGTCAATATCTCGGCGTCGCGTCTTGCTGATCCGGCGCTGCTCGACAAGCTGAGGAAACTCGATATCCCGCCCGGCGTGATCGTCTTCGAACTGGTGGAGACGATTTTCCTCGACGACAGCGACGAAAAACTGCTCGATCATATCGGCGATATCAAACAGATGGGCATCGATATCGAGATCGACGACTTCGGATCGGGCCATGCCTCGCTCATCGGTCTCGTCAAGCTGCGGCCGAAGCGGCTGAAGATCGACCGGCAGCTCGTCACCGAAGTTGTCAGCTCTGCCGAGCAGCGGCGGGTGGTGGGTTCGATCGTGGAGATCGCCAAGGCACTCGATGTCGAGGTGATCGCCGAGGGCATCGAGTCCGAGGCGCATGCCGTCGTGCTGGCGCAACTCGGTTGCGACGGCCTGCAGGGTTACGCGTTCGGCTATCCCGCACCGGCGGCCGAGACAGGCCGTCTTTTCTCCTCGACGACGAGTGGGATTGAAAAGCAGAAGACCGCGATGGGCAGCTGAACCGGCTGATTCGTCAGCGGGTGGCCGTCGTCGCGCCTGGTTTCAACAACGTCCTTGCCGGGTCGCGGAGGTGTTTTCTGCCGAAATGCTTTCCTCGCCGTTCAAATCGCGCAGGCGATATTTTTTCGGCGCGGCGTTTTATTCGCGTCGGCAGGAAGATAATTGGCGCGTAAGTAATTTTCTTGAGCTTGCAACGGCATTGTTTCATGGTAATGCGGAAACGAAGATTTCTGCATTGCATCGAAAAATGATTATACGCGTCATCAAGTCCCATGAGCGCGGCTCTCCATCATTCGCAGGTGCAATCGGGGAGCTGGGGCCTGACAATTGCTTTGCCGTTGCCGGGATGGACTTGCGGGACATTCAATCTGGGAAGGTCGCATGAATTCGGAATTTGCCGTTCGTTCGATGCGGCCCGGCGAACTGGAACTCGTGCTCGAATGGGCGCGTCAAGAGGGCTGGAACCCAGGCCTTGACGATTCGCTTGCGTTCCTCGAGGCCGATCCATCAGGATTTTTCGTCGGCTCTATCGGTGAAGTCCCCGTCGGCTCGATCTCGGTCGTCAAATATGGCGAGAGTTTTGCCTTCCTGGGCCTCTACATCGTCCATCCCGATTTCCGCGGCAAGGGTTACGGCAAGGCGATCTGGGCGGCAGGCATCGCCAGTGCGGGAGACCGCACGATCGGTCTCGACGGCGTCGCCGCACAGCAGGACAACTATCGCAAGGCCGGCTTCGAACCCGCCTATTCCACCATTCGCTACGGCGGTGTCGCCACCTCCTTGCCTGTCTCGACGCTTGTCGCGCAACCGGTGCTGGATTCGCGTCTCGAGGGATTGCAGCGCTATGATTCGGCGATCTTTCCGCAGCCGCGGGATGCCTTCCTCACCTCCTGGTGCACCGGACGCAAGGGCCGCCGTTCGGCCGTGGTGCGCAAAAGCGGCAAGATCCGCGGTTACGGCACGATCCGCCGCTGCTACGAGGGCTACAAGATCGGCCCGCTCTTTTCCAACGATGCCGATAGCGCTGCAGCGCTGCTTGCCGAATTGATCCCCGAGGCGAAGGGGGCCGTGGTCTTCATCGATATTCCCACGGCGAACCACGAGGCAGTCGCGCTTGCCGAAGGGCTCGGTCTTCAACCGGTGTTCGAGACGACACGCATGTATCGCGGGCCGGCGCCGGCCATCCCGCTGAAGCACGTCTTCGGCGTGACAACGCTGGAACTCGGTTAGGCTCTAATCAACGGGTGAGGCGGGCACGGTTTGTGCCGAAGCTTTCGGCCGGCCCTTTTCGGCGATCGCGATGCCGCCCAAGGTCAGCACCAGCGCGATCACATGGAACGACTGCAGCTGCTCGCCGATCAGCGCGACGGAGAGCAGCGTTCCAAAGACCGGCACGAGATTAATGAACAGGCCGGCCCGGTTGGCGCCGATTGCCACGACGCCCTTGATATAAAGGATCTGCGCCACCAGCGACGGGAAGATCGCCGTGTAGAGAGTGATGACCCAGCCGGCCTGGTCCGGCCACTGCGCAGCGCCACGGCCGGCCTCCCAAAGGAGCAGCGGCAGCGAGGTCAGCATGGCGCCGAGCGCCGGGACCGCCATCAACGTGCGCCAGTCGAGCGGCGGCTTCCAGCGCAGGAAGATCGTGTAGACCGAATAGGCGGCAATGGCGATCAGCATCAGCCCGTCGCCGCGGTTGAGGCCGAGTTGCAGCAGCGTTGAGAGGTCACCATGCGCAGCGGTCAGGGCGACGCCGATCAGCGTCATGCCGAAGCCGAGGCATTGCGCCAGCGAGATACCGGTGCGGAAGAACATGAAATTCAGCAGGAAGATCAGCATCGGGATGCCGGCCTGCTCAATGGCGACGTTGATCGCCGTCGTATATTGCACGGCCGAGTAAAGCATAGCGTTGAAAAGGGTGTAGCCGATGACGCCGTAGAAGAGGAGCAGCGGCAGGTTCTTCATGACGACCGGCCAGTCCTTGCGCAGTTGCGGTACCGAAATCACGGCGATCACCGCCACAGCGAGGAACCAGCGCAGGAAGGTCAGCATCATCGGACTGATATGCCCGAGCGCGAGTTTGCCGGCGACAGAGTTGCCACCCCAGCAGAGGGTGGCGATAACGAGGCAGATATAGGCCGTGGCTTGCAAGAGCGTTCTTCCGTCTTTCCGCGATCGCCGTGCGGCGTTTTGTGAGGGGAAATAGCCTGTCGGCTGCTGATTTGTCACGTAAAAAGCCCAATCTGCTGTGACAACAGGGTCGCTTTCCAAAAAACAAAGCTTTATAGATGCGCGGGTTTGAGCAGGTGCGCGGTTCCGCGCCGGTAACAGGAAGAGTTGGATGACGAACGTAGTCGTGGTCGGTTCGCAATGGGGTGACGAAGGCAAGGGCAAGATTGTCGACTGGCTTTCGGAGCGTGCTGATATCGTTGTGCGCTATCAGGGCGGACACAATGCCGGCCATACGCTCGTCATCGACGGCACCAGCTATAAGCTCTCGCTCTTGCCGTCCGGCGTCGTGCGCCCGGGCAAGATGGCCGTCATCGGCAACGGTGTCGTCGTCGATCCGCATGCGCTGATCGCCGAGATTGGCCGGCTGGAGGCGCAGGGCGTGACGGTTACGCCTGACAATCTGCGCATTGCAGACAATGCGACGCTCATTCTGTCGCTGCACCGCGAGCTCGACGCGATGCGCGAGGATGCTGCGTCGAACAGCGGCACCAAGATCGGCACGACGCGCCGCGGCATCGGTCCGGCCTATGAAGACAAGGTCGGCCGCCGCGCCATCCGCGTCATGGATCTTGCCGATCTCGACAGTCTTTCCGGCAAGGTCGACCGTATTCTGACACATCACAATGCGCTTCGCCGCGGCCTCGGCGTCGCCGAGGTCAGCCATCAGGCGATTATGGAAGAGCTGACTTCGATCGCCGATCGGGTGCTGCCGTTCCGTGATACCGTCTGGCTCTTCCTCGACAAGGAGCGCCGTAAGGGCTCCCGCATCCTCTTCGAAGGTGCACAGGGCAGCCTGCTCGACATCGATCACGGTACTTATCCTTTCGTCACCTCGTCGAACACGGTGGCCGGTCAGGCAGCAGCCGGTTCAGGCATGGGACCCGGCTCGCTCGGCTATATCCTCGGCATCACCAAAGCCTATACGACGCGCGTCGGCGAAGGCCCGTTCCCGACCGAGCTGAAGGATGCGATCGGTGAGTTCCTTGGCGAAAAAGGTCATGAGTTCGGCGTGGTGACCGGACGCAAGCGGCGCTGCGGCTGGTTCGACGCTGCACTGGTGCGCCAATCGATCGCCACCAATGGCATCACCGGCATCGCGCTCACCAAGCTCGACGTGCTCGACGGCCTCGAGGAATTGAAGATCTGCGTCGGCTACATGCTCGACGGCGAACAGATTGATCATCTTCCGGCAAGCCAGGGAGCGCAAGCTAGGGTCGAACCGATCTACATCACGCTGGAGGGATGGAAGGAATCGACCGTCGGCGCCCGCAGTTGGGCGGATCTGCCGGCACAGGCGATCAAATATGTTCGCCAGGTTGAAGAGCTGATCGGGGCGCCTGTCGCGCTCCTGTCCACCAGCCCGGAGCGGGATGACACCATACTTGTGACCGATCCGTTTGAGGATTAAGCTCACGGGTCACTGTGGAGGATGGTTCGGTAGAGTGCCGGACTTCTTGAGAAAGTACTAATGGCGGATTTTATTGCAGTCATTCGGCGGGCCGTCGACGGCCTGGCTGAAAATACCCCTGAGATGCGGGTGAAAGTCTACGAACGTGCCCGCGGCGCAGTGCAGCGGCAGCTCGAGAACATGAAGCCGCGTCCGCCGGAAGCCATGCTGCAACGCCAGCTCGAAAAGCTCGAGGCCGCCATCCGCGAAGTGGAAGGCGAACATTCTGAGGCTTTGCCGCTCGATGCGCCGGTTGCGGAGGTCACCGCGTCGGAATCCTTCGAAGAACAAGCGGTTCACGACGAAAGCGAACCGGCGTCGGCGCCGGAGACGGCTGTCGATGAACCGGTCTACGAGGCCTATGCGGAACCACAGGCGGCCGAGGCCGCCGACGAGCCCGATCACGTGGAAGCCGCCGCGCCAGAGGAAGCTGAGGAAGAGGTCGCTGCCGAGGAGCCCCTTTCCGCGGAAGAACCTGTTCCCGCCGAAATCCCAGTTGTCGCCGAGACAGCGGTTTTGCCGGAGACATCCGGTCCCGCCGAGACATACTGGCACCCCTCGCATGAGGAGGAAGCGCCGGCCGAGGAATGGCATGCCAGTGAGGCGCGCGACGTCGCTGCCGAAGATGTGCCCGCCGAACATGACGGCGGGGAGGCGCCTGCCGAGCATCGCAGCGAGCAAGCCGACGAAGACCGTGCTGACGAGCAGCATCCCGTGGAAGCCGAAGAGATCGCGGCCGAACCGGCGGCGGTGGAAAGCGGGGAGCCGGAGGCCGAGGAGGCTTACGAGCCCGTTGAGCCGTTGCAGCCGATCACCCGCGGCATAGACCATGCATCCAACCGGCTGGTGGAGCCGGTCGCCGATTTCGATCGTCCGCAGGAATTTGTCGAGCACAGCCGCGAGGAGCCGTTGCAGGCCGACGCCGCGGCGCATTTCGAACCCGTCTGGGCCGAGCCCGTTGCCGAAACGCCGGCTCCGCCGCCCAAGGATGCGGAGACCGAATGGGCCGAAGAGGAACTCCGGCAATATTCGGAGACGGCGCCGGCGCCGATTACGGCCGATGCCTCGGCGCGCGCCTTCGAGGAGGTGATATCGAGCCTCGAAAAAGTGGCCCCCGCGGCCGTCATGCCGGCCGCCAAGGAAAGTTTCTCCTGGGAGACGGCCGCCTTCGACGATCTGCCGCCGATCGAGGCAGGCAGCAATAAGAAGGCGCCGGTTGCCTCGCATTTCGACGATGTCGATATCTTCGCGGAAGTGCACAACGGCAAGCCGGCGCCTGCTGGCGGCGCGCCGAGCGAGGACTGGCGAGAGGCGAAGGCGCTGCGCGGCTACGACCGCCGCGGCTCGGTCGCCGCTGACGACGATGACGCCAATCCGGCAATGGATATCGATCAGATTGTTGCCTCCAAGATGCAGGGCAAGAATTTCCGTATGGAGCCGAAGCGCCGCCGCTTTGGTATCGGTACCGTGATCACGCTCATCTTCGCGCTCATCCTGATCGGTGGCGGCGCCTATGCCGGCTGGATGAACAGAGAGGCGCTGGTGGCGATGGTCGATGGGCTCGTCAGCTCGGCACCGTCGCAGGCGACCAGGAACGAGGCGGCAACACCGCCAGCTGGTTCCGCGACGCCTGCCCAGCCGGCCGCGGTGACGCCAGCCCAGCCGACCACACCGGGAGCGCAGAATACTCCAGTGGCGCCGGCGCAGCCTAACCCGCAGGTCGCGTCCGTGAGCAATGATGGCGCTGCGGCCAATTCGAAATTCACCCAGCGGCTGCTGACCGATGGGACCGAGGTCGACAGTGGACCGGCGACTGTGCCAGGAACACCGACCGCGGAAGGAAAATCGGTCGCCGAACAGAATGTCGCGGCAGCAGATACGCCGCCTGCCAGCGCGCAGGGCGACGCGGCACCCGCCGAAACGCAGACGCCGAACGGCCCGGTGGCATCGCCGCAGCAGACCGCACCTGTCGGTTCGTCGCAAAAGATGTTTCTCTATGAGGAGCGCATCGGCCAGAGCTCGCCGACGGCGATCGAGGGATCGGTCGTCTGGAGCGTGCAGCACGAGGCGGGTCAGGACGGCCGGCAGGAGGCGACAGTGCAGGGCAACGTTACCGTTCCCGAGCGCAATCTCTCGGCGCTCGTCACCTTCAAACGCAATTCCGATCCGTCGCTGCCGGCAAGCCATCTGGTCGAGATCGTCTTCTCGGTGCCGCCGAATTTCGAAGGCGGCAGCATCGACAGCGTCCAGCGCATCTCGATGAAGCGCACGGAACAGGATCGCGGCGATGCGCTGATTGCGGTTCCGGCCAAGATCACCGACGATTTCCACATGATCGCGCTCAACGACTATCCGGATGCGCGCAAGGCCAATCTCGACCTGATGGCGACCCGCAATTGGATCGATATCCCGATTACTTACCGCAACGGCCGCCGCGCGCTGCTGACGATGGAGAAGGGTGGTACGGGGACGGACGCCTTCAATACCGCGATCAAGGAATGGACCGCACTCGGGGATGTCTCGACGAGCCAGTGATGGCTTTTCCGGGAATGCCGGCTTAGCCGGTAACGGATAACGGACCGCGGTGCAGCGGGGAGCAATGAAAAGAAAAGGCGGGCCGCAAGGCCCGCCTTCTTCAATTCTATCATGCGGCAGGTTTATGCCGTGGCTTCGACGACGCGGACGGCCTTGGCGCGTTCCAGGGCTTCCTTGCGCACGGCATCCTGCACCTTTTCGAAGGCGCGGACCTCGATCTGTCGGACGCGCTCGCGGCTGATGTCGAACTCGGTCGAAAGGTCTTCCAAGGTCACCGGATCCTCGGCGAGGCGGCGAGCCTCGAAGATGCGGCGTTCGCGCTCGTTCAGCACGCTCATCGCTTTCGCCAGCATGCGCCGGCGAGTGTCGAGTTCGTCCTGTTCGATCAGCACGTCTTCCTGGCTGTCATGGTCGTCCACCAGCCAATCCTGCCACTGACCGCCATCACCTTCGGCTGCCTTGATCGGCGCATTCAGCGAGGCGTCGCCGGAGAGGCGGCGGTTCATCGAAATGACCTCCTCCTCCGAGACGTTCAGCTTGGTGGCGATTTCTGAGACGTGCTCCGGCTTCAGATCGCCGTCATCAATTGCCTGGATGCGTCCCTTCAGCCGGCGCAGATTGAAGAACAGGCGCTTCTGGTTGGCAGTCGTGCCCATCTTCACCAGCGACCACGAGCGCAGGATATATTCCTGGATCGAGGCCTTGATCCACCACATGGCATAGGTGGCGAGGCGGAAGCCGCGCTCGGCATCGAACTTCTTGACGGCCTGCATCAGGCCGACATTGCCCTCGGAGACGACTTCACCGATCGGCAGGCCATAGCCGCGATAACCCATCGCAATCTTCGCAACGAGGCGAAGATGGCTGGTGACGAGCTTGTGGGCAGCGTCGCGGTCGCCATGCTCGGCATAACGCTTGGCGAGCATGTATTCCTGCTGCGGCTCCAGCATCGGGAACTTGCGGATTTCGTCGAGGTAACGATTGAGACCGGCTTCGCCGGCGGTAATGGACGGCAAGGTATTTCGGGCCATAGTGCACCCTCCTAAAGTGAATTCCGGTTCCCAATGGAAACGCATCCTCGCGTTAAAAAAGGCAAACCGGGACGTGCGGCTCTCTCCGAGCCCGCACTAAGTCAATGTACAGATAAGTGTGGCGAAACAGCGGTTCAAGATGCCGCTCACGCAGGTGTGAGGCGGGCAGGCGACATTTTGGAGCCGCCTTTATCGCCGCAGCGCTTCGATCAGTTCGACCATATCATCCGGCAGCGGCACCTCGAAATGCATGAGTTCGCCGGTGCGGGGATGCTCGAACTGCAGCATGAAGGCATGCAGCGCCTGGCGGCCAAAACCGTTGACGATCTTGCGGATCTCTTCCGGCAGGAGATTGGCCTTGGTCTTGAAGCCGGCGCCGTAAACCGTGTCGCCGAGCAGCGGATGGCCAATATGGGCCATATGGACACGGATCTGATGGGTGCGGCCGGTTTCGAGGCGGCATTCGACCAGCGAGGCGAACGCGGTCGCATCCGGCTTCTCATGGAAGCGCTCGATCACCTGGTAATGCGTGATCGCCTCGTCGGCGTCCTGACTGTCGGGGCGCTTGACGGCGCGGCGCGTGCGGTCGCCGGTGGCGCGGCCAAGCGGCGCGTCGACCGTGCCTGTCAGCGAGCGCGGCCGGCCCCAGACGACTGCCTGGTAGGCCCGCTCCAGCGGCATGGTGCGGCCATGGTCGGCAAATTGCAGCGAGAGGTGGCGATGGGCAATGTCGTTCTTGGCGACGACCATGACGCCTGTCGTGTCCTTGTCAAGACGGTGGACGATGCCGGGGCGGCGCACCCCGCCGATGCCGGAGAGCGTATCGCTGCAATGGTGGATCAGGGCGTTGACCAGCGTGCCTGTCCAGTTGCCAGGACCGGGATGGACGACGAGACCGGAAGGCTTGGAGATGACGATGACGTCATCGTCCTCATGGAGGATATCGAGCGGGATGTCCTCGCCCTGCGGCGTGGGGTCTTCCGGCTCGGGCAGCGTGATCTCGAAACTATCGCCGCTGCGCACCTTGCGCTGTGGGTCGGTGACGGGCTCGCCGCGCAGAAAAACCTGGCCGTCCTTGATCAGCGTCTTGATGCGGCTGCGCGAAAATTCCTCGCCGACCTGCCCCGTCAACCAGGCGTCCAGCCGGCCTTCGGCGCTTTCATCGGCGGTCAGGACTTTTCTATTGCCGGCTGCTTGTTTAAAGGGGTCGCTCAAGACGCTTCTTCTCCGACGTATTTTTTTAGAACGGGACGCACAGATGACAGCAATCGAGCCAGACGACCAGGAAGAGAAGCCCCTTGATCCGGCGATGGAAAGTGTCCGGCGCAAGATGGTCCGCCTGCAGATCGTTTCCGGCGCCATCATGTTCGTGAGCCTTATGGCGGTCTTCGGCGCCGTTGTCTACAAGGCGATGCACAGCGAGCCGAAGGAGACGGCATCCGCTGTT
Source organism: Rhizobium sp. 01N447_2 (assembly GCF_056399245.1). Taxonomy (NCBI): domain Bacteria; kingdom Pseudomonadati; phylum Pseudomonadota; class Alphaproteobacteria; order Hyphomicrobiales; family Rhizobiaceae; genus Rhizobium; species Rhizobium sp. 01N447_2. Next base: position 221,706 of record NZ_JBFTQY010000014.1, on the reverse strand, counting down.
GCCGCCTCCGGCGTGCCGTCGGATGCGCCGCTTGCGGCGACCGTTTCCCTGCCGCCCGGCTTCAAGGTGCAGTCCACATCGTTTTCATCAGGGCAGATCCTGTTCTACGGTGAAACGGTCGAGGGCAAGAACAAGGCGCTGGTCTACGATCTCAGGACCGGCCGCACCGTTGCCGACGTCACTGTCGCGGGCAATTGAGGCCGGCATGGCCGCCGTTCCGATCGACATCGACAGCGCCGACGATCCACGCGTCGCCGAATTCCGCGAGATCCGCGAGCGCGACCTGACGGGCCGAGAGAACCGCTTCATCGCCGAGGGCACCGTCGTGCTGCGCATGCTCGCCGAGGCGCATGCGACAGGCCGCGGCTTTTTCGCCGAGAAGATCCTGCTGCTGCGCAACCGCGTCGAGGGCGTCCTGCCCATCCTGGAGCGGTTTCCGGCCGATGTGCCGGTCTATGTCGCCGGGTCTGATGTGCTCGACGGCGTCGTCGGTTTCCATCTGCATCGCGGCGTTCTCGCGCTCGGCCGGCGGGAGGATCGCGGGGAGGCGGCACTTCTCGACGCGCTGCCGGAACGGGCGCTGGTGCTCATCGGTTGCGGCATTTCCAATCACGACAATGCCGGCTCGATGTTCCGCAATGCGGCCGCCTTCCGGGCGGACGCGGTGCTGCTCGACGAAACCTCCTGTGATCCACTGTACCGCAAGGCGTTGCGTGTCTCGGTCGGTTCGGTGCTGAGTGTTCCGCACCGGCGTGGCGGCAAGGCCTTGGATGTGCTCCTGGCGCTTGCCGAGCGGGGCTTTGCCATCTGGACGCTTTCGCCGCACGGCAAGACCGATATCCGCGCCATTCCGGCTTCAATGCGCATGGCGCTCGTCGTCGGCACCGAGGGCGAGGGGTTGCCGGAGGCGCTGCTTGCGCGCTTCCAGAGCGCGCGCATTCCGCAGTCGGAGGAACTCGACAGTCTCAACGCCGCGACGGCGACGGGGATCGCGCTGTTTTCCATGGCCTCCGCGATGGGGCGGATCTAGCCTATACGCCCGAAAATCGCCATCGATTTTTGGGATCATGCCAATTCAAAATGATGGCGCGCCGCTCGTCCTATCCGACGCGCGCCGCGCTAAGGCGTCAGCGCGGGGGATCGGCGATGATCGCCGCCGCCCTGTCGGCAAGGCTGACGCGATCGTTGGGGTTCTTTTCCGCGGCATCTACGAGCAGCGTGCGGATCGGCGAGGAAGGTCCCTCGTTGAGTGCGGTCAGCGCCACCATATTGGCGGCGATCGAGGCGATATCCTCGCGGATCGCGCCATCGCGCCCGGTTACCGCCTTTGCCTTTTGCAGGCGCTCGGCAAGGGCGGCGCTGCGCTTGCGGACATCCTCGCCCATCTCGGCCGTGACGGCGGCGGTGTCGAGCGCGGATGCGGTCGTGTCTTCGGCCATCATTTCCGCCGGCAGCTCCGCGACCATCCCGGCAAGGCCGGCGTCGCGCAATACCCGGTTGACCTTGCGGATCTCGGCGTTAGCGGCCTTCAACTGCTCCTTCAATTTGGCGATCTCCTGCTGGCGGCGAACGACCAGGGTTTCCTTTTCGGTGGCGGAAGCGCTCTCGCGCGCGGCCTTGTCCTCCAGGCGGATCACCATATGCTGCTGTTGCGTCAGTTTCTGTTCGGCATCCTTGGCGCGCTTCTGCAGCAGGCTGACGTCCTGGCGCAGCGTATCGCGTTCGTCGCGCAGTGCGTTGACGCGGAATTTCAGGCTCTCGGCCTCGGTTTCGCGCGCAGCCAGGTCGATCCTCAACCCATCGGCCTGTTCACCGAGTTTGCTCAGCCGCGTCCGCATCGTCGCCAGTTCGCTGTCCTTGTTGGCAGCGGACTGCTCGGAAATATGCAGATTGGTCTTCAACTGGCTGATAAAGTTCTCGTCCTTGCGCAGATGCGAGCGCTGGTTGGCGGCCTCGACATGCATCTCGCCGATCTGGGCCCGCAATTCGCCGATCTCGGCGGCAAGCCTGCCGGCATCGACGGCGAGTGCGTCATGGCGAAGCTGGAGCGACAGAGATTTCTCGCGCTCACGCAGAAGGTCCTGGGCCGTGCGGGCGTTTTCGGCGGCATAGAGCGCACGCACCATATCCTTCTGGGCGCGAACCTCCTGAGGGCTCAGCGGCATCGTCGCTTTCAGCCGGTTCTCGGTATACCAGACAATGCGGCGGTGAACGGCGGGCGAGACCAAAAAGACGAGGAAGGCCGCGGTCAGGAAGCCCAATCCGAACAAAAGAGCATATTCGATCACGGCGCGGCCATCGGTAAGAAGGTTGATACGGGGTCAGCCGCGATGATTAAGCACGCATGACACGCATGGCAAGGCCGCCGGTGTGAACGGCGGCAGATTCCAGTGGCTTTGCGGCCTCAGAAAGGGTTCCAGGTCGGCGCCTGGGTGATCTTGAGATAGCCGACATTGACGCCGAGGCGGGCGCCGACGCCGGTGCGGATCGGCACGACCAGCACGTCGTTGTTCTTGAGCAAGGTCATGCCGAAGCCGGCGATCACATAGGCCGAGCCGCTGACGCCGCCGAAGCGCGCATAGATGCCGTTGACGGAGGGCAGGTCGTAGACCAGCATCATCACGCGCGAGCCCTGGCCGCCGTAATCGAGGCCGAGCGAAGGTCCCTGCCAGTAGAGATTATGTTCGCCGGCGTTCTTGGTGTTCAACTGGCCTTCGCCATAGGTAAGACCAGCGATGAAGGCGCCGCCGCCTTCCTGTCCGAGGATATAGCCGTTCGGCAGGCCGTATTTCTGGAAGGCACTCTCGACGACCTTGGCAAGTCCGCCGCTGGCGGAGCCGAAGAAGGAGTGGCCGGCGTCGACGATTTCTTGCATCGTGTACTGGCCGTTGTCCTGGGCGGCGGCCGGCCCGGCAACCATCAGCGAGGAGAAAACGAGGGTCGAAAGCAACCTGAAGAAGCCGATGAATCGGTGCGGAAATCGAGGGCGCATTGTGTCATCCGTTCGTCGTTTGGCTGAGAGCGGGCAAGCGCTCGCGGCGATTGGTTCATTTTGCCCCGATGATCTTAACAATCGGTTTACCAAATATGGTGTCTTTATGGCACTAAGTACGATCGCAAACTTCGCGCAATTTTGATGAAGCATATTCCGGGCGCGATGAAATTGCCGCCCCTCAGGAGACGATGATGTCCAAGAACCCAAATCTTACCCTGTCCGGCCCGGATCTGGCCGCGCTTCTTTGCAGCCGCGTTTGCCACGATGTCATCTCGCCCGTCGGCGCGATCAATAACGGGCTGGAACTCCTGGATGAAGGCGGCGCCGATGCCGATGCGATGGACCTGATCCGCACCAGCGCGCTCAACGCTTCCGTCCGCTTGAAATTTGCACGCCTGGCCTTCGGCGCATCGGGTTCTGTCGGCGCCTCGATCGACACCGGCGAAGCCGAACGCGCTGCCAAGGATTTCGCCGTCGCCGAGAAGAAGACCGAAGTGATCTGGAACGGACCGCGCGCCATCGTCGCCAAGAACCGTGTCAAGCTGCTGCTCAACCTCTTCCTCGTTGCCTATTCCGCCATTCCGCGCGGCGGCGTACTCGAGGTAACGCTCGAAAATCCCGAGTTCGACGCCAGGTTCAAGCTCACGGTCAAAGGCAAACTGATGCGCTTGCCGCCGAAATTCGTCGAGATATCGACCGGCACCATCGAGGAGGCGATCGACGCCCATTCGATCCAGCCCTATTACACCGTGCTTCTGGCGCAGGAGTGCGGAATGATCCTTGAGCACAGCGCCAGCGCCGACGAACTGGTGTTCACGGCGGTGGCGGCGGCGGCCTGATTTCGGCGCGCGGACGCGTGCCTGCGCTCGTCCGGTAACGATTCCTTAGCCTGATGGACCTATTCTCCAGGGTTGTAAGAGGCCTCTTGCTACGACGAATGCGGGGGCAAAGGAGCGGCCATGCAAAGGTTCATGATCACCGATAATTCGGACATCGTCCGCAAGGTCGGCAAGCGCATTCTCTCCGAACTCGACTTTCTCGTCAGCGAAGCTTCCAACGCCGGCGAGGCGCTGCAGCGCTGCCAGGCGGAGCTGCCGGAATATCTGATCGTCGATTCCGGCATGGAAGGCGCGCTCGACCTCATCGCCGCCATCCGCGCCATGGAGGGCGGCAAAGAGGTCAAGATCTATTACTGCGTCGTCGAGGCGGATCTGAAGAAGCTGATGGCAGGCAAACGGGCCGGTGCCACCGACTTCCTGCTGAAGCCGTTCGACCGCAAGATCCTGACGGCCGTTTTCGGAAACCGCGCGATCGCCGCCTGACCGGCACACAGCCTCTTCCTCGCCGATATCGGCGTCCCTGGAGCATGACGCCGAAAGTGCAAGCACGTTCGACGGCTGCAACGTTCTATTTTCTTCACCGAGATACAGGGCACTTCAGGCCGATCCAGCCTAAGATCCTCTACATCAGGGTAGTCTCTCCCAACCGCAAGCAGAAACGAAAAATCCCGCCGAAAAGGCGGGATCTTCGTTTGTCCGATAAGGGGGATCGGAAAAAAATATCAGGCGGTTTCGGCGTATTCGGCACCATCCGGCTCGCGAAGAACGTAACCACGGCCCCAGACAGTCTCGATGTAGTTGGCGCCGCCGGCAGCATTGGCGAGCTTCTTGCGGAGCTTGCAGATGAAGACGTCGATGATCTTCAGTTCCGGCTCGTCCATGCCGCCGTAGAGGTGGTTCAGGAACATTTCCTTGGTGAGGGTGGTGCCCTTGCGGAGCGAAAGCAGCTCCAGCATCTGATATTCCTTGCCCGTCAGGTGGACGCGCTGGCCGCCGACTTCGACAGTCTTGGCATCGAGGTTGACGATCAGTTCGCCGGTCATGATGACCGACTGGGCATGGCCCTTGGAGCGGCGGACGATGGCGTGGATACGGGCGACGAGCTCGTCCTTGTGGAACGGCTTGGTCATGTAGTCGTCGGCGCCGAAGCCGAGGCCACGAACCTTGTCTTCGATGCCGGCCATGCCCGACAGAATGAGGATCGGTGTCTTGACCTTGGACAGTCGGAGAGTGCGAAGCACCTCATATCCGGACATGTCGGGCAGGTTCAGATCGAGAAGGATGATGTCATAATCATACAGCTTGCCCAGATCGACGCCTTCTTCACCGAGATCGGTGGTATAAACATTAAAACTCTCTGATTTCAGCATCAACTCGATGCTCTGCGCCGTCGCGCTGTCATCCTCGATTAGAAGTACCCGCATAATTATCCCCTTTACCGCCGCCGAAAGGTGGTCTGGCCCCCTACACGATACCGAACACGCTACGTGATTTGGAAGCTGCCACGAAATGGTTAACAAATTCTAATTCACTCTGGCAAGGAGTATCGAATTTATTAAATAATTTTTCCATTTCTCTGTTTTCCAATAGGAATCTCAAAAAGGCGTTCCTCAACTTTAACATTAGGAAACAGCGCTAAGTGATTCATCCGACTCGCCAATGAAAAGGGGAATTTCAGGTGAACGAAAAACGACGTCAGCTGCAGCAGTTGCAGATGATGATGTCCGAATTCGAACGGATGACGAAGGATCTGGAGAGCCAGATCGTCGTCGAGGAAAAGAAGTCCGGTATTTCCGACCCGAATCACTTTGCTTATCCGACCTTCGCCAAGGCCGCGCGTCAGCGGGCTGACAACCTGCAGGTTTCGATCAAGGAACTGAAGATGCAGGAAGAGACGCTGGAAATGGCGCTCGAGGAGATGCAGGCGGAATATGCAAGGGCCACAGCGCTGGAAGAGCGTGACGGCGCCGCCCGCGCAAGGGCGTAAGAGAAACGGCGGGCGCCGGCTTCGGCGCTCTGGGATCGCCACTGAGAAGCCATGTATGATGGGCGCGCTGTCCGTCATACATGGCTTTTGGTGTTTGCGCCTTCGGGCGGCTCTCGCTGAAATCGAGGTTGTCACGCCGCGAGCGATTGAAGACGCTACGTCCAAAGCGGGTCACATCGAGCGTGATTCACGCGACGCGATTCATGCGTTTTTTGCGCGTGTCCCAAAACCACGGCATGTCTTTGAGCGACGCACATTGGAGTGCCGCGCGTCCTTTCGGACACGCATAGGACGCTCTAACTCTTTCAATCCTCGCATTGTACTTTTCCGAAAATCAATTCCGATTTTCGGGCCGATGGCCTAAAGCGCGTCGCGATCGTTCAGATTCGCACCTCGCGCTTTAGGTCCTTGTTTTTACGCATGTCGCTATCGCAAAACCGCTGCACGGTTTTGCGCGACGTGCTCTAGTTCACGACGTCTTTCCATTCCGGATGGCGTTGCGCCTGCGCCTTGAAGAAGGGGCAAAGCGGGATGATCTTCCAGCCACCGGTGCGGGCTGCTTCCACAGCGTGGAGCGCCAACGCCTGGCCGACACCCTTGCCGCGCAGCGCATCGGGAACGCCGGTGTGATCGATGATGACGAGCTTCGGCGATGTGCGTGAATAGGTCATCTCCGCTTCGTGTCCTTCGACCTCGGCCGCATAACGGCCGCCGGAGGCGCCTTCTTCGTTTCGAATGTCCATTGTCTTTCCTCGTAACGGATATTGTCGTAGCGGACCGTGACATGGCGGCGCGGTCGTGCCAAGCCGTGGAGGCAATAGAGGCAGGAGACGGAGTGTTCATGCAAAATATCGGGTCGATACGAGGTTCGGGGCAATGAAGGCGCTTGCGATGATTCGCCCCGTGCTTCTCGTGGCCGCGCCGTTCTTTCTGGCGCTCGGCCTCGTCTTACCGCTGGTCCGTTTCGAGACGTTATATTTCTTCGACGATACGCCGTCGCTCACCGAAATCATCGTCTCGCTTTGGCAAGGCGGGGATGGGCTGTTGGCGGCGATCGTCGCACTGGTTTCGATCCTGCTCCCGTTTCTGAAGATGATCGGCATCACCGCGGAGGCGATGGGGATCACCGCAGAAGCGGCGGCCGCCGGCGACGGGGTCGGCAGCCTGTTCTATCGTCGCGTCGTACCGCATCTGTCCAAGTGGTCGATGATGGACGTGCTGCTGGTCGCGATCGTCATTGCGGCGGCGAAGACGACGGGGCTGGCGGATGCCTTCACGCAGCCCGGCCTCTGGTGCTACGCGGCCTCGTCAATGGTTTCGGGCCTTCTTCATTCCCTCATGGGAGATGCGTCCGGCCCGAAATAGATGTCGTCGATGCTGGCGTGTGATCAGTGACGATATTGCTGAATGCGCGTGGTGCGCAGGCCAGCGAGACCGTGACTGTTGATCGACGACTGCCAGGAGAGGAATTCTTCGACCGTGAGCGTATAACGCTCGCAGGCCTCTTCCAAGCTCAACAGGCCACCGCGAACAGCCGCGACAACCTCTGCCTTCCGGCGAATCACCCAGCGCCGCGTATTGGGCGGCGGAAGATCCGCAATCGTCAGGGGGCTGCCATCGGGGCCGATGACATATTTTACTCGGGGACGTATCATTTCGGTCATTGGACTCTCTACACAACGCAAGACCACGAGCCCCACTCTAGCCTGCCACATTTAAAAATTGCCTAAACCCATCGTAAGACTTTGATAACAAATTTAGACGCCCACCCTGGCCGGCGATTTGGAGCGGCCGCCTGCCGCTACGTCAATTTGTGGCGCCTGCATGGGAGCCATGCGGAATAAATATTAGCTGATTTCCCGGGATGATCTTATAAGCGCTGCAACATAAGAATGAGCAAAAGACTTCGTCTCCGTTCTTCCCGCTGTATCAGTCCAGTCGCGCTTTTGATGCTTCGTGTCCTCGGGATGCGGGGCAGACGGCGTGTTTGCTGATGCTCCGGCGCGAGCTTCTCGCCGCCGGCAGCGAGGCCGAGCCGAAGCTGGCCATACGAAGGATACGAAGATGAAAAGACGTGAGCGCGCAGTCGACGACTGCGCTGAGGATGCTGCATTTTCGCCTTCGCAGGCCGGTGGCGCCGGGTTTTCGTTCAACGACGGCAAGGAACGGCTCGGCGAGATGGCGAAGCTTGCGGGCTTCGATTTCTATCTGCTCTCGGCTTTCCCGCGGGGCGACCGTACGGCTTTCACCGAAAACCGGCTGATCAGCAACTGGCCGCAAAGCCTGGTCGGCTTTTACGAGGCCGCCGATCTCTTTTATTGCAGCAGAGTGGTGACCGCGATGAAGCGGACGATCGTGCCGATCTTCTGCGAGGAGGGGGCGTTTGCGGGCAGTGCCGCCAATCAGGAAAACCGCAGACTCAACACGCTCTTTCAGATGCAAGGGCTGAAGAATACCTTCGCCTTCGCGCTGCATGACGCTGACCTGAAACAATACATCTTCGCCTTCTCAGGCGGCTGTCCTATGCCCGCACGAGAGCAGGCGATGGCGCTGTTGTACGGCTGCATGGAGCTTCTGGACAAGGTTTCGCGCAATGGCAGCGGGGAAGACGGTCCGTCGGAGACGCTTACCCGGCGCGAAATCGAATGCATGCGCTGGTCGGCGGCCGGCAAGAGCAGCGACGAGATCGCGATCATTCTCGATCTCTCGTCGCATACGGTGGCGGGTTATCTGAAGAGCGCGATGCGCAAGCTCGATTCGGTCAACCGCATGCAGGCGGTCGCCAGAGCATTCCGGTACCGGCTGCTCTGAGGCAGCCGGCCCTTTATCACAAAGCTTAAAGCTTAGAAGCCTTTACCGCCGGTCAGCTCCGACACGACGGTTCCGACAATGATGCGCATGTCCATCCAGATCGAGAAATTCCCGACGTAGTAGAGATCGCTGGCAATGCGGGCGCGCGCCTTGGCCGGACGATCGGTCGGACCGCGCAGGCCACGCATCTGGGCAAGACCCGTCATGCCTGGGCGCATCGCATGGCGCTGATGGTATTCCGGTACGAGCTCTTCGTAGAGCACGCCGCCGGCGCGCATGCCGATTGCATGGCAACGCGGGCCGACGACCGACATGTGGCCCAGCAGCACGTTCAGCAGCTGCGGCAACTCATCGACATTCGTCCGGCGCAGGATGGCGCCGATGCGGGTGACGCGCGGGTCATCCTTGACCGTCTGGGCAACGCCGGAGACGTCGCAGAGGTCGGTGCGCATGGAACGGAACTTGTAGACCTTGATGGCCTTGCAGTTCTTGCCCCAGCGAGTCTGCTTGAAGAGCACCGGTCCCGGGCTGTCGAGCTTGATCAGCAGGGCGACGAACAGAAGGAACGGGGCGAGGACGAGGAGGGCGCTCAACGACGAAAAAATGTCGAACGCCCGCTTCAGGACCAGATCCACCAACGGCGCCTGCGGCGCATCGCTATGGATAACAGGGGTCTGGATCTTCAGGCTCGGCTGCTGGCGGCGGCTCGGCCGGAAGGACTCTGTTGAAATGCTGTTGTTTAGTTCCGTGATGCTCAAGGATCGTACTCTGTTGTCTTCGAGGGGGCGCGGCGGCAATAGGCGATCAATGGTTAACCCTGTCACCAGGGCTGCACTCAGGTCTTGGTAACCCTACTAAAACGGAAAAATGCGACAATTGTGTAATGGTGTCCAGAGAAATATCGCATCGCAACAAATCTTTCGCACTTGCGTTAAGTTGAGGCAAGCTCATGATATTTCGTTAATAATTGGAATTTTGTCAAAGTTTTTAGGCCTTTGGCAGGGGTTCACCGGGGGTTGGCGACGTGCTGTTTCGACACGTGCACCGGGTCTCTTAAGCATATTTCTTAACCGAACACGCGGTGAAATTTTTCGGATGAAGATATCGATCACTGTCGAAGGCGTGCTGAAATGTGACAAAATCAAGGCAGATTTGATGGCGTGCAGCGTCTTGGAAAGATGCAGGGCAACGAATTAGCGGCCCGAATCGCTCAATGAGGCCCGATAACGCGAATCACTTCACAGCTGGAATGGGATTGTGGACACGCTTTAAGGAGGGGAGGCTTGCGGCGCGCATGCCGGAGGCCGGTCGCGGATTGACGCGACAGGTCTGAGCTCATGGTTACGATGCAGAGAATCGCGCCGCTTGCCGCTATTCAGCGATTCGCACGGGTGGTCACGCCGGTTCGAGGACGCGTTTCCTGCCGCCCCAGGAGATGAAGTTCGGGTTGGCGAAGTCGAAATCGGCCGCCGTTCCCGTCTTGCCGTAGGTCAGCGGCGCTCCGTCCAGCGTCACCGTCGAACCGCCGGCGGCGCGCAGCACTGCATCGCCGGCCGCGGTGTCCCATTCCATCGTGCGGGTAAAGCGCGGATAGACGTCGGCCTTTCCTTCGGCCAGCAGGCAGAATTTCAGTGAGGAGCCGATATTGGTGCATTTGAAGATCGCGTGGTCGGCGAGGAAGCTTCCGGTCTCCGGGCTGTTGTGGCGAAGGCTTGCAAGCGCCAGCCTGTCGGCGGGCTGTTCGCGCACAGTGATTGTGCTGCGAGCGCCAACTGCGAAATCGTCCGTGACGACGAGCCTTTCGGCGTGGCCGCGTTCTCCCGAGAAGGCAAGCCCGAGCGCTGGCGCGTAGACGATGCCCGCCACCGGGGCGCCGTTTTCGATATAGGCGATGTTGACGGTGAATTCCTGCCGTCCGTCGACGAACTCGCGCGTGCCGTCGAGGGGGTCGACCAGGAAGAAGCCACGGCCGGCAATGTCGGGCACCTTGCCGGCGGCAACTGATTCTTCCGCCACGACGGGTATTTCGGGATAATCTCTGGCGAGATGAGCGAGGATGATGCGTTCGGCCTCCTCGTCGGCGACCGTGACCGGACTTGCATCCGCCTTCATGGCGACCGGGAAGCCTTCGCGCAAGACCGTGATGATGGCCCTGCCGGCTTCGAGCGCCGCCTTTTCAAATGTCCTCAGCATTGTCCTTTTGCCGTTCGCCACGCGGCGAGCACCCCGCTGTCGCTCGTCCGCAAACCATCCCTGTCACATCCAGATACTTAATTTTATATGGTGTTCCCCGTCGTGCTCTGCATCCCTCAATACACAGCTTGATGATGCTACCATAAGTTTTCAGCCTTGTCAGACGAAGATGGCGGGCATTTGCCTATGAAATGGCATTCGTCAAAAAGGCTGCCTTGGGGTCTGAATTTGCTCCATCTTCCAATTCTGTGGAATAGCTTACGCAGCAAGCAGCGCAGGAAATCGACGGCGACATCTCTGTATGGTTAACCCAGTGGCAGTTTCTGGCTAAAAATAGGTCCTGCTTTGCCGTTTTTCTGTGGATTTTGGTTCAAAACGCGCCATTTAGGCCTGTTCTGACAAGAATCTGTCGGAGTAAATCCTTTTTGTCTTCACATTTCCAACGAAACCGCTATGCATTCGGCCTATGAGGTTCTCTGAAACGGAGAACTGAAGAACCAAAAAGAGATGCAGCATTTTAGGCTCGCATCCAGGGGAAAACGACATATGGAGTATTTCGTCCAGCAGCTCTTAAATGGGCTGACGCTCGGATCCATTTATGGCCTTGTGGCTATTGGCTATACGATGGTTTACGGCATTATCGGCATGATCAATTTCGCCCATGGCGACATCTTCATGCTCGGTGGTTTCGCCGCTCTTATCGTCTTCCTCGTCCTCACATCCATCTTCGCAGGTCTCCCGGTGGCAGTTCTGCTGCTGGCGATGCTTGTCGTCGCGATGTTGATGACGAGTTTGTGGAATTGGACGATCGAGCGTGTCGCATACCGTCCCCTGCGCGGTTCCTTCCGCCTGGCGCCGTTGATCACCGCGATCGGCATGTCGATCACGCTGTCCAACTTCATCCAGGTGACGCAGGGTCCACGCAACAAGCCGATCCCGCCGATGGTGAGCTCGGTCTATCAGTTCGGCAACATCTCGGTGTCGCTGAAACAGATCATCATCATCGTGATCACGGCAGTGCTGCTGACGATCTTCTGGTATATCGTCAATCGTACGGCACTCGGCCGTGCCCAGCGCGCCACTGAGCAGGATCGCAAGATGGCGGCGCTGCTTGGCGTCAACGTCGACCAGACGATCTCGATCACTTTCGTTATGGGTGCGGCACTCGCAGCCGTCGCCGGCACGATGTATCTGATGTATTATGGCGTCGCCTCGTTTAACGACGGCTTCACGCCTGGTGTGAAGGCCTTCACGGCAGCCGTTCTCGGCGGTATCGGTTCGTTACCCGGCGCCGTCTTCGGCGGCCTCCTTATCGGCCTTATCGAGTCGCTGTGGTCGGCATACTTCACCATTGCCTACAAGGACGTCGCGACCTTTGCGATCCTGGCTTTCGTGTTGATCTTCAAGCCGACCGGTATCCTCGGGCGGCCGGAAGTCGAGAAGGTATAACGTCATGGCAAACATCGAAAATTCTGCAGGCAAGCCCGATGCCGGACTTGTCCGCAAAGGCCTTACCGAAGCTCTTTTCGCCGCCGTCCTGTCGTTCGGCATGTTCGTTCTCTATGTCGGCCTCAAGACCGACCAGAACATCAGCAACGAGCTGATCATTGTCCAGCGCTGGGGCCTGCTTGCGATCTTCGTCGCGGTCGCCGCCATCGGCCGCTTCGCGACGGTGGTTTTCCTGCGGCCGCATCTCGACAACCGCAAGCTGGCGAAGGCGAGACAGGGCGAACTCGACATCTCAACCGAGAAGAGCTTCTTCCACCGGCATTTCCTGAAGATCGCGCTGATCGCGCTGCTGCTTTATCCCATGGTGGTGGTGGCGTTCAAAGGCCCTCAGGGCTCGCTGACATATGTCGACAATTTCGGCATCCAGATCCTGATCTATGTGATGCTGGCTTGGGGGCTGAACATCGTCGTCGGCCTCGCCGGCCTGCTCGACCTCGGCTATGTCGCCTTCTATGCCGTAGGCGCTTATTCCTACGCGCTGCTTTCGAGCTATTTCGGCCTGTCCTTCTGGGTGCTGCTGCCGCTTTCGGGCATCTTCGCGGCACTCTGGGGCGTCATTCTCGGCTTCCCGGTGCTGCGCCTGCGCGGCGATTACCTCGCCATCGTGACGCTTGCCTTCGGTGAAATCATTCGCCTCGTCCTCATCAACTGGACTGAAGTGACGAAAGGCACCTTCGGTATCTCGAGCATCCCGAAGGCAACACTCTTCGGCATTCCCTTCGATGCGACGGCCGGCGGCTTTGCCAAGCTCTTTCACCTGCCGATCTCCTCGGCCTATTACAAGATCTTCCTCTTTTATCTGATCCTGGCGCTCTGCATGCTGACGGCCTATGTCACCATCCGGCTGCGCCGCATGCCGATCGGACGCGCCTGGGAAGCCTTGCGCGAAGACGAGATCGCCTGCCGTTCGCTCGGCATCAATACGGTGACGACCAAGCTCACCGCCTTTGCGACGGGCGCGATGTTTGCCGGTTTCGCCGGCTCGTTCTTCGCCGCCCGCCAGGGCTTCGTTTCGCCGGAATCCTTCGTCTTCCTGGAATCGGCCGTCATTCTCGCCATCGTCGTTCTCGGCGGCATGGGTTCGCTGACCGGCATCGCGATCGCCGCCATCGTCATGGTCGGCGGCACCGAGTTGTTGCGCAGCATGGACTTCCTAAAATTGATCTTCGGACCCGATTTTACGCCGGAACTCTACCGCATGTTGATCTTCGGCCTCGCCATGGTCGTCGTCATGCTGTTCAAGCCGCGCGGCTTCGTCGGCTCGCGTGAGCCGACAGCCTTCCTCAGAGAGCGCAAGGCGATATCCGGAAGCTTCATCAAGGAGGGCCATGGTTGATGAGCCCCGTAACGAATACGATGTCTGACGACACTCTTCTCAAGGTCGAACACCTGTCGATGAAGTTCGGCGGCCTGATGGCCATCAACGACTTCTCCTTCGAAGCCAAGCGCGGCGATATCACCGCGCTGATCGGGCCGAACGGCGCCGGCAAGACCACCGTCTTCAACTGCATCACCGGCTTCTACAAGCCGACGATGGGCATGATCACGTTCAACCAGAAGAGCGGCAAGCAATATCTGCTGGAGCGCCTGCCGGACTTTCGCATCACCAGGGAAGCCAAGGTTGCGCGTACCTTCCAGAACATCCGGCTGTTCTCCGGCCTGACCGTTCTCGAAAACCTGCTGGTTGCCCAGCACAACAAGCTGATGAAGGCATCGGGTTATACGATCCTCGGCCTTATCGGTGTCGGCCCCTATAGGCGGGAAGCGGCCGCTGCAATCGAGCTCGCCCGTTTCTGGCTCGAGAAGGCCGACCTGATCGACCGCGCCGACGACCCCGCCGGCGATCTGCCCTATGGCGCCCAGCGGCGTCTCGAAATTGCCCGCGCCATGTGCACCGGTCCGGAGCTGCTTTGCCTGGATGAACCGGCTGCCGGCCTCAACCCACGGGAATCGGCAACGCTCAACGCGCTGCTGAAGAGCATTCGCGCCGAAACAGGAACGTCGATCCTGCTGATCGAGCACGACATGTCGGTGGTCATGGAAATCTCCGACCACGTCGTCGTCCTCGAATATGGTCAGAAGATTTCCGATGGCACGCCGGATCACGTGAAGAACGATCCGAGGGTCATCGCGGCCTATCTCGGTGTCGAGGATGAAGAAGTGGAAGAGGTGATCGCAGCCGTCGAGCAGCTCGAAGGAGGCGCAAACTGATGGGCGATGAAGTAATGACGGGTCAACCGCTCCTTCAGGTGAATAGCGTCGAAACCTATTATGGCAATATCCGGGCGCTGGCCGGCGTCGATGTCCACGTCAACAAGGGCGAGATCGTCAGCCTGATCGGCGCCAATGGCGCCGGCAAGTCGACACTGATGATGACGATCTGCGGCAGCCCGCAGGCCCGCACCGGTTCGGTGGTCTTCGAGGGCCGCGACATCACCCGCATGCCGACGCATGAAATCGCCCGTCTACGCATTGCACAGTCGCCGGAAGGCCGCCGCATCTTCCCGCGCATGACGGTTCTGGAAAATCTTCAGATGGGCGCAGGCCTCGACAATCTGAAACACTTCGCCGAAGACGTCGAGAAGATCTTCACGCTCTTCCCGCGTCTCAAGGAACGTCATGCCCAGCGGGGCGGAACACTTTCGGGCGGTGAGCAGCAGATGCTGTCGATCGGCCGCGCGCTGATGGCGCGCCCGAAGTTGCTGCTTCTCGACGAACCCTCGCTCGGTCTTGCGCCGCTGATCGTCAAGGGCATCTTCGAGGCGATCAAGAAGCTCAACGAGGCGGAGGGGCTGACCGTTTTCCTCGTCGAGCAGAACGCGTTCGCCGCCCTCAGGCTTTCTCACCGCGCCTACGTGATGGTGAACGGCAAGGTGACGATGAGCGGCTCCGGCAAGGAGCTTCTTGCCAATCCCGAGGTCCGCGCCGCCTATCTCGAAGGCGGAAGACACTAGGTCGAAAGGAGAGTTTGACATGCAGGGACTTTTCTTCGAAGCGGATGCCGGCCCCCTTGTGGCGATCCGTGTCATCGTCTTGCTCTTAGGCTTCTGGACGGCTTGGCGCGCCGGCAAAGCGGTTGCCGAAGGCTGGGCCGACTATCCGTTGGTCATCGTCTATACATTCCTGCTCGCCTGGGCGATGCAGTTCCTGCATCATGCCCTGTTCAATGGTCCGATGCTCAACGCCTTCTACTATATCCTCGACTTCGTGACGCTGCTGGTGTTCTCTACGGCCGGCTTCCGCTACCGCCGCACCAATCAGATGGTTAACAACTATTACTGGCTGTACGAAAAAACTTCCGCGTTTTCGTGGAAGGACAAACATTGACAGTCCGTTGAAACTAGGCATGAATTGCCTTCCGAGTGGAACAGCTTTCCTGGCGCAGTCAATGGTGGGTAGTGCGCTGGGCCTTGGACCGGAACCCGCCCAAAAATTGGGAGTAATAATATGAAGAAGTCTCTTCTGTCGGCAGTGGCTCTGACGGCGATGGTCGCCTTCAGCGGCAACGCGTGGGCCGACGTTCTCATCGCTGTCGCTGGTCCGCTGACTGGCCCGAACGCCGCGTTCGGCGCTCAGCTCCAGAAGGGTGCTGAACAGGCAGCCGCCGACATCAACGCGGCTGGCGGCATCAACGGCGAGCAGATCAAGATCGAACTCGGCGACGACGTCTCCGACCCGAAGCAGGGCATTTCGGTCGCCAACAAGTTCGCTGCTGACGGCGTCAAGTTCGTCATCGGCCACTTCAACTCGGGCGTTTCGATCCCAGCTTCGGAAGTCTATGCCGAAAACGGCATCCTCGAAATCACCCCGGCCGCGACGAACCCGACCTTCACGGAACGGGGCCTCTGGAACACGTTCCGCACCTGCGGCCGTGACGACCAGCAGGGTGCCATCGCCGGCAAATATCTTGCCGATCACTTCAAGGACGCCAAGATCGCTGTCGTTCACGACAAGACCCCCTACGGTCAGGGCCTTGCCGACGAAACCAAGAAGGCTATGAACGCCGCCGGCGTCACGGAAGTCATTTACGAAGGCATCAATGTCGGCGACAAGGACTTCTCGGCCCTCATCGCCAAGATGAAGGAAGCCGGCGTCTCGATCATCTATTGGGGTGGTCTGCACACCGAAGCCGGTCTCATCATCCGCCAGGCGGCTGACCAGGGCCTGAAGGCGACGCTGGTTTCGGGCGACGGTATCGTTTCGAACGAACTGGCCTCGATTGCTGGCGACGCCGTCGCCGGTACTCTGAACACCTTCGGCCCCGATCCGACGGCGAATCCTGCGAACAAGGAACTCGTCGAAAAGTTCAAGGCCGCTGGTTTCAATCCGGAAGCCTACACGCTCTATTCCTACGCTGCGATGCAGACGATTGCCGGGGCCGCCAAGGCTGCCGGTTCGCTGGATCCTGAGGCCGTTGCCAAGGCCATGAAGGAAAAGGGCCCGTTCCCGACCGTTCTCGGCGACATTTCGTTCGACGAAAAGGGCGACCCGAAGATTCCTGGCTACATCATGTACGAATGGAAGAAGGGTCCGGACGGCAAGTACAGCTACTTCCCGCAGGGCATGTAAGCCTCGCTCCCCTTTATGGGATATGATTATCGAAGCCCGGTTCCGACCGGGCTTCTTTCTTTTTGCGGACGTTTCAATTTTCGCCTGGCTGGTCTAACTCTTGGCATCGTTTTGAAGCATTGAGCGGAACCCTCCATGTCCAAACCCCGCATTCTCGTCACCCGGCGCTGGCCAGCCACGGTGGAAACTGTCCTTGCCGCGCGTTTCAATGTGACGTTCAATCGTGACGATATTCCGCTCGGCGAAGACGAGCTGCGGCTGGCGCTCTCGACCTATGATGCCGTATTGCCGACGGTTTCCGATCGGTTGCCCGCCGCCGTCTTCGACGGCGCCCCTGTCGTCACCAAGATCCTCGGCAATTTCGGCGTTGGCTACAATCACATCGATATATCAGCTGCCAAGGAGAGAGGCATTGCGGTCACAAACACGCCGGGCGTGCTGACCGACTGCACGGCCGATATCGCCATGCTGCTGCTGCTCTCCGTTGCCCGGCGCGGCGGTGAGGGCGAGCGGCAAGTACGCGCTGGTGCATGGAAGGGCTGGTGCCCGACGCATATGGTCGGCACCAAGGTGACCGGCAAGACGGTCGGCATCATCGGTTTCGGCCGAATCGGCAAGGCCTTCGCGCAACGCTGCCATTTCGGCTTCGGCATGGATGTGGTGTTCTTCAACCGTTCGCCGATCGATCCGGCGGAGGCGGCGCGTTACGGCGCGCGGCAGCTGCCGACGATCGAGGCCGTGCTGGCGGTGGCCGATTTCGTCTCGCTGCATTGCCCTGGTGGAGCAGAGAACCGACACCTGATGAATGCGGCACGGCTTGCGGCGATGAAGCCGGGGGCCTTTCTCATCAATACGGCGCGTGGCGACGTGGTGGATGAGGCGGCGCTGATTGCAGCGCTCAAGGCGGGCACAATCCGCGGCGCCGGGCTTGACGTCTACGAGGCGGAACCTGATGTGCCGGAGGCACTGCGGCGGATGGAGAACGTCATGGTGCTGCCGCATCTCGGCAGCGCTACGGAAGAGACGCGGACCGCCATGGGCATGAAGGTGGTTGACAACGTGACGGCGTTTTTCGACGGCAGGGATGCGCCGGATCGGGTGGTTTAGCGCCTAGAGCATGATGCCGAAAAGTGTGAGCGGTTTTCGGACGACATCATGCCCTAACTATTTAATTTAGAACAGGATTCAGATTTTAGGCCGAACAGGCCTAAAATCATCCTGTTCTAGCCTCGAACACCATCTTACATCTCGTACAGTACATGCGTGGCTTTCACGGCGGCCGAGGCCCGGTTCTCGACGCCGAGCTTCACGTAAATCTGTTCGAGGTGCTTGTTTACCGTCCGCGCCGACAGTCCCAATATTTCGCCGATGTCGCGGTTGGCCTTGCCCTTGGCGATCCAGAGCAACACTTCGGATTCGCGCTGGGTAAGCGAAAAGCGCTGGCGCAGCACCTCGTCGTCGCTGCGCTGATTGGCGGCAGTGAGGCGGAAGAGATATTCGTCAGGGCCGATTGCGCCGAGGAAGGCGAGCTGCAGCGCCGCCTGGCCAGCATGGGCGATCGAGATGATGCCATCGCGCACGGCCGCGACGCGGTCGCGCATCCAGCCGGCGATATGGCGGACGACGATTTCCATACCGTCGTCGCTGCCCATGGCGGCATTGACCAGCCGTGTCGCCTGCGGCGTTGACCAGTGAATGGCGCCGTCGCCCTTGACTGCCAGCAGATGGCGGCCGGCCGCGTCCAGCGCGATGCGGGCGCTTTGGGCTGAGCGAGCGTTGCGCAGATGGACACGGATGCGGGCGCGCAGTTCGTCGATGTTGATCGGCTTGCTGAGATAATCGACGCCGCCCGATTCCAGCGCGTGCACGACATGCTCGGTCTCGGTCAGACCGGTCATGAAGATGACAGGTACCTGCGCCGCCGCGGCGTTCGCCTTCAGCCGACGGCAGGTCTCGAAGCCGTCCATGCTCGGCATCACCGCGTCGAGCAGGATGAGATCGGGCGTGATGCGCTCGACGATACCAAGTGCCGCCGTGCCCGACGTGGCGATCAGCACGGAGAAGCCGGATTGTTCGAGTGCGTCGGTCAAGAAGCCGAGTGCTTCGGCCGAGTCGTCGACGAGCAGAACGATGTCGCGGGGGAGGGAGGCCGGCTCAGCCAATGGATTCCACCTTTTCGTCGAAGTCGTGCAGGAAGGTCATGAAGCCGGCGAGGTCGAAGGCGGCGACATAGGCGCGAAGTTCCTCTGTGAATGGCTGATTTGCCTCCACCTTGGCAAGGTCCGAAAGCTTGGCTTCGATGCCTCTGATATAGCCGATCTCGCCGAGCCGCAGCAGTTCCTGCACATGGGCAGCACCGGGGCTCAGCATCGGCGCTTCGATCTTAACGGGAACGGCTGGCGCGGCATCGGCATAGATCCATTTCAGGCCAAGATGCAGGGCGAGCTTGTCACGGAGTTGGCGGATGTCGACCGGCTTGCCGATTGCATCATTGTGGCTGTCGTCGCTGTCGCTGAGAACAGCCGCGTCACCGATATTGGCCGAGAGCATCAGCACTGTCGCCGTCTGGCCGGCCTCACGCAGACGCGAGACGAGCTGCCAGCCGTTCATGCCGGGCATCAGGATATCGACAAGGAAGAGGTCCGGCATAATGCCCTCGATCAGCGTCAGGCATTCGCCGCCGCTCGCTGCCGTCAGCACGATGAAATCGAGCGGCGCCAGGATTTCGCGCATCATCTCGCGATGGTCCTCGTTATCGTCGACGACGACGACCGTCCGACGCGGGCCGTCATAGCTGACAATGCGCTTTTCCTGCGGTGCGGCGGCCACGGCGCGCATGACGGCGGACAGCATCAGCCGGACGCGGAAGGTCGAGCCTTCGTCCTTCACGCTCGAAACCGAAATCTCGCCACCCAGCGTGTTGGTCAGAAGCCGGGTGATCGTGAGGCCGAGGCCAAGCCCTGGCATTGGCCGCACGCTTTCGGCCTCACCGCGTTGGAAAGGTTCGTAGATGCGGGGGAGGTCTTTCTCCGTGATGCCTCGGCCGGTATCGGCAACGGTGAAGGTCGCGACCTGGCTGCGATAGCCGACATCGAAGGTGACGCTGCCTTCGTCAGTGAATTTGATGGCATTGGAGAGCAGGTTGACGAGGATCTGGCGCAGGCGCTTTTCGTCGGTGCGGACGAATTGCGGCAACGCCGGCGAGCGCTCATGGATGAAGACGAGCCCCTTCGCCTGCGCCTGCGGGCGGAACATATCGACGATCTGGTCGAGGAAATCCTGGATGTTGATCTCGTTCGAATAGACCTGCAGGCGGCCGGCCTCGATCTTCGAGATATCGAGCAGGCCGTCGATCAGGCCGGAGAGATGTTCGGCGCTGCGGCGGATGACCTTGATCGAAGACTGGCGCGGCGTCGGGATCGTTTCGTCGCGCTCGAGGATCTGGGCGTAGCCGAGCACGGCGTTCAGCGGTGTGCGCAACTCGTGGCTCAAGCCGACGACATAGCGGCTCTTTGCCCGGTTGGCGGCCTCGGCGGTTTCCTTGGCGTTCTGCAAGGCGGCGTCGGTCTTCTTGTGGGCGGCGATTTCCTTGAGCAGCAGCGTGTTCTGGCGCGAGGATTCCTCCTCGGCGACGACGCGACTGTCATGGGCAAGCACATAGAACCAGCAGACGACGCCTGATATCACCGAGAAGACGAAGAAGACGATGAGGATGGTGCGGTTGACGACCTCGGCCGTTTCAGGCGAAGCGGCGGCGACCTGATGGGCGATCATCGCCAGGATAGCGCCGATGGCGGTCAATGCCAGCACGACGGCGATGCCGTAGCGGCCGAGGCGTGTCGTCAGCTTCTCGATGATGGTCTGAGGCAGCAGCACCTTGGCGACGGTGCCGACTTGGGCGTTGAAACGGGCGGCCGGCTTGCACATGTCGTGGCAGCGGCTGTCGAGCGAACAGCAGAGCGAGCAGATCGGCGCGGCATAGGCCGGACACCAGGCCATGTCCTCCGGTTCGAAGGGATGTTCGCAGACCGAGCAGGTGATGCTCGTCAGGTTCTTCCAGCTGTGGCGCGGCTTGCGGGCGAGATAGAACTTGCCTTTGGTCGCCCAGGCGATGACAGGCGAGGCGATCAATGCGACGACGAGGGTGATATAGGGCGCGAGCGAGGCGGCAATATCGCCGAAGGCGCCGAAATGAGCGATCAGCGACACGGCCGCCGACAACGTCATGGCGCCGAGGCCGACGGGGTTGATGTCGTAGAGATGGGCGCGCTTGAACTCGATGCCGGGGGGAGCAAGGCCAAGCGGCTTGTTGATGAAGAGATCGGCGGAGATCGTGCAGAGCCAGGCCATAGCGATGATCGAGAAGATGCCGAGCGTTTCCTCCAGCAGCCGGTAGATGCCGAGTTCCATCAAAAGCAGGGCGATCGCGACGTTGAAGACCAGCCAGATGACGCGGCCGGGATGGCTGTGGGTCAGCCGCGAGAAGAAGTTCGACCAGGCGAGCGAACCGGCATAGGCATTCATCACGTTGATCTTCAGCTGCGAGACGACGACGAAGGCGGCCATCAACAGCAGCGCGGCATTATGCCAGGGGACCATGTAGCCGAAGGCAGTCAGATACATCTGCGCCGGGTCGGCGGCGCGATCGAGGGGGACGCCCGAGGTGAAGGTCAGCACGACCAGAAATGAACCGGCAAGCAGCTTCGGCGCGCCGATGATGACCCAGCCGGGCCCGGCGAGAAAGATCGCCAAGCGGTGGCGCCACTTGCGCTGCGGGTCCGGCGGCAGGAAGCGCAGGAAGTCGGCCTGTTCGCCGATCTGCGACATCAGCGCCAGGATGACGGCGGAGGCGGCGCCGAACTCCACCAGATCGAATTCGGCGATGGTGCCGGGCGGGCCGGAGGCATGGCGGATGCCGGCGAAGGCGCGCCAGAGATCGAACTTTTCCCAGTCCAACAAGGCGATGAAGATGAAGGGAAGGATATTCAGCACGATCCAGAAGGGCTGGGTCATCAGCTGGAACTTGCTGATCAGCCGCACGCCGTGCGTCACCAGCGGGATCACCATGACGGCGCTGATGATGTAGCCGATCCAGAGCGGGATGCCGAGGGTGAGCTCCAGCGCCCCGGACATGATCGATGCCTCGATCGCAAACAGCATGAAGGTGAAGCTCGCATAGATCAGCGAGGTGATGGTCGAGCCGATATAGCCGAAGCCTGCGCCACGCGTCAGAAGATCGATGTCGACGCCGTGGCGGATGGCGTAGCGGCTGATCGGCAGGCCGATCGCCAGCATGGCGGCCGAGGCGACGATAATGGCGTAAAAGGCGTTGGTGGTGCCGTAGGAGAGAGTGATCGCCCCGCCGATCGCCTCCAGCGCCAGAAAGGAGATCGCGCCGATCGCCGTCTGCGAGATGCGCTGCGAGGAGAAATGGCGAGCGCTCTTTGCGGTGAAGCGCAACGCGTAATCTTCCAGCGTCTGGTTGGCGACCCAGCGATTATATTCGCGTCTCACCGGAATGATGCGTTGGCGCGCTGCCATGTCTTCCTTTCCGGCATTCCGGTTGGGCTCATCGTCTCTCCGGCAGTTTTGGCGGGATGGTTGGGAAAGGCAAGAGGCGGGCACCGACTGGTTCACAGAATGGCAATATTTTTGCAATTGATCTGTCACATAAGGGCTCTAACTCTCCCGGCGTTCGTTCAATCATTTCGGGTATCGCCATGTCTGCTTTAAGCCTTTGCCGCCTGAGCACCGCCCTCGTCTGCCTTCTTTCGATCGTGCCATCGCTTGCCAGCGCCGAGCAGACCACGGCGGCGAAAGCGCCTTATGCGCAGGCCGGAAACACCAACAAGCGTGGTGACGCCTGCTTCTCGACGGTGGACAGCAACGCCGCCGTTCATCTTCTCTCCGGCTTCCTCGAAATCTGGACCCCGCGCACGCCTTTCGTCGATGCGGGTGTCGAAGCCCCGGCCAAGGATAATTGCCCGGCGGTCGCCAAGACGGATTGGGACGGCATTCCTTCTAGCAAGACCGACGGCCATATCGTCAACCAGGCCGTCCATGACGCCAACATCGCCTATGTCGTCAAAGCGACGCGGGCGCGGACTGCCGATCAGGCGGTGGCCGCCTATCTCGACGATCGGCGCGGCAAGAATGCCAGCATCGTCGATGGCCTCGGTCCGCTGACAGATGCCTGGAAGGCCGGCTCGAAGCAGATCACCACGATCACCGAGGTGGCGGCCGACGCGACGACGGTCAAATATGACGACAAGGGCAACAATCGCGGCGCCGGCAGCAAGCCGGACGCGGAAAACAAGACCGATGCCAACCCCGACATGGGCCTTGCAATCGACTTCATCAACGCCGCAAGCGGTGATGGCTCGACGGAGCCGGCCAAGCGCTATTTCAAGTATGGCCGTCCCTACCGCTGGAGCCAGGACGTGTCGGTCGTCCCGACGCTGGAGCCCGCCAAGAGCGGCAAGCCGGTCGAGGACGGCGGTTTCCCGAGCGGGCATACGGCGGAAGCCTGGCGGGATGCGCTGGCCATGGCCTATCTCGTGCCGCAGCGCTTTCAGGAAATGATCACGCGCGCCAGCGAACTGGGTGAAGACCGCATCCTCGCCGGCATGCATTCTCCTCTCGACGTGATGGGCGGCCGGATGCTCGGCACGGCTACGGTCGTCTACAATCTGAATAAGCCCGATAATGCCGCGCTGAAGAACGACGCTTACAGCCAAGCGCAGTCATGGCTTATCGCCAAATCAGGCGTTGCGGATGCGGGCGCGCTCGAAGTCGCTGCCCATGCGGCACCGCTGGCTACAGATCGTTTCGCCGATCATGACGCCAATCGCGCTTACGTGCTGCAGCGCTTGAGCTACGGCCTGCCGACGATCCATGCGACCGATCAGCCGGCGCGCGTGCCGCAGGGCGCCGAAGCGCTTCTCGAAACGCGTCTGCCCTATCTGGGCGGCGAGCAGCGCCGCGACGTGCTGAAGACAACGGAAGTCGCCTCCGGCTATCCGCTCCTCGACGATGCGGAAGGTTACGGCCGTCTCAACCTCTTTGCCGCGGCCGACGGTTATGGTGCGTTCGAGCAGGACGTGACCGTGACGATGGACGCGGCAAAGGGCGGTTTCAATGCGATCGACACCTGGCGGAACGACATCACCGGCAAGGGCAGGCTGGTGAAGCGCGGCGAAGGCATCCTCGGGCTGTCGGGCGCCAACAGCTATGCCGGCGGTACCGTGCTGGAAGAGGGCGCGCTGGTGGCCCTCTCGCCGTCGGCCTTCGGTACCGGCGGCCTGACGGCTGACCGCGGTTCGCTCGTTCTGGCAGCGGACAAGCCCGTGACCATCGGCGGCGACTATCAGCAGCTTGCCACGGCCGTGATGAAGCAGAGGCTCGGCGTGAACGGCGAGGGTACGCTGATCGTCCATGGCAAGGCGGTGCTGGCCGGCGAGCTCGATGTGACGCTTGCCGACGGTTTTGTCCCGACGCCTGGAACGAAGATCGAGATCCTGAAGGCGAGCGCCGTGACTGGCGCCTTCGAAAAGCTGACCGTCGCAGGCCATAGGGCGAGCCTCTCTTACGGTCCGACGGCTATCGTCTTGACGATCGACGGATAATTCCTCCGAGAGGATCGACAAGGCATCTCCCGCGGTGGGGATGCCACCTCTTCCGGCCTGCTGCCTGTTTGCCCCCCGCGCCTACGTCAATCGACGTATGTGTTTTCGCGCAGCAGCACCCGATAGTTCTTTAAGCAACAGTTAATCTCCGTTTCCGGTCTGTTGCGGAACAAGAAGAGGGGAGTTCAACCAGATGAATCTCAAATCCACTATTACGGGCGCAGCGCTCGGCGCCGTCATGGCGGCGTCGGCCGCCTTCGGCGGTGCAGTTGCCGCCGATGACACGATCAAGGTCGGCATTCTGCACTCGCTCTCCGGCACCATGGCCATCTCCGAGACGACGCTCAAGGACGCCATGCTGATGCTCATCGACGAGCAGAACAAGAAGGGCGGCCTTCTCGGCAAGAAGCTCGAGGCCGTCGTCGTCGACCCGGCTTCCGACTGGCCGCTGTTTGCCGAAAAGGCACGTGAGCTGATCCAGAAGGACAAGGTTGCCGCCGTCTTCGGTTGCTGGACGTCCTCGTCGCGCAAGTCCGTTCTGCCGGTTTTCGAAGAGACCAACTCGATCCTCTTCTACCCGGTCCAGTATGAAGGCGAAGAGTCCTCGCGCAACATCTTCTACACCGGTGCTGCTCCGAACCAGCAGGCCATTCCTGCCGTCGACTACCTGATGGAAAAAGAAGGCGTCAAGCGCTTCGTTCTCGAAGGTACGGACTACGTTTATCCGCGCACGACCAACAAGATTCTCGAGGCATACCTGATTTCGAAGGGTATTCCGAAAGAAGACATCATGACCAACTACACGCCGTTCGGCTTCTCCGATTGGCAGACCGAAGTTTCCAAGATCAAGGAATTCGGTTCGGCCGGCAAGAAGACCGCCGTCGTCTCTACGATCAACGGCGATGCCAACGTTCCGTTCTACAAGGAACTGGGCAACAAGGGCATCAAGGCAACCGACATCCCCGTCGTCGCCTTCTCGGTTGGCGAAGAAGAGCTTGCCGGCCTCGACACCAAGCCGCTGGTCGGCCATCTCGCTGCCTGGAACTATTTCGAGTCGGTCGAAAGCCCTGCCAACAAGAAGTTCATCAAGGACTGGCACGCTTTCACCAAGAACGACAAGCGCGTGACGAACGACCCGATGGAAGCTGCGTATATCGGCTTCAATGCATGGGTTAAGGCCGTCCAGGCTGCCGGCACGACCGATACCGACAAGGTTCTCGACACCATCATCGGCGTCAGCGTTCCGAACCTCTCCGGCGGTTATGCGACCGTCATGCCGAACCACCACATCACCAAGCCGGTGCTGATCGGTGAAATCCAGGCCGACGGCCAGTTCGAAATCGTCCAGCAGACACCTGCCGTCGTCGGCGACGAATGGTCAGATTTCCTGCCTGACTCCAAGGATCTGATCTCCGATTGGCGCAAGCCGATGTCCTGCGGCAACTTCAACGTCGCTACGGGCAAGTGCGGTGGCAAGGGCTCCTGAGTACGACCCCGATCCGATGATTGCCTGAAGGATTCCGTCCGGGTTTGATCCCGGGCGGAAGCTCCGT
This sequence comes from Rhizobium sp. 01N447_2, assembly GCF_056399245.1. Taxonomy (NCBI): domain Bacteria; kingdom Pseudomonadati; phylum Pseudomonadota; class Alphaproteobacteria; order Hyphomicrobiales; family Rhizobiaceae; genus Rhizobium; species Rhizobium sp. 01N447_2. The sequence goes on along the minus strand of NZ_JBFTQY010000014.1, from coordinate 195,625 downwards.
CCCAGCGATTGCGCCGCGAGGCCAACACTATCAAGGGCGAGAAAGCCGATGTATCGCGCCATAAAGATTTTCCTCATCACGGTTTGCCTGACATTTTCGGGCCTGACATTTTCGGGCGTGATAATCTCGAGCGAAGTCCAGGCCCAGGACGATATCCGCGTGCTTATCGACGCGCTCGGCGTCGGCGACTTCCCGGAACGAGAAGCGGCCATCAAAGCGCTGGTCGCTTCCAAGGACCAGCATGTCAGCCAGATCCTGCAGCAGTTGAGCGACGGCCTTCTCTACGTCAATTCCGATGGCGGACCCGTTCTTCTCCAGGGCGGTACCGATGACGAACCGACTTATTCCGATCCGATCACCGGCGAAGCCGCTGCCGATGTCGATCCGGATCTGATGACGAAGGTCAAGATCAATAACGCGCTTCGCGGCGTCATCGGCGCCGCCACCAGCCAGTTGACGCTGATGAGCCCGGACCGTTCCGCGCGGCTTGCCGCAGCGCAGGGCCTTCTGAAAGATGCCGATCCCGCCAATCTCGACCTGCTGAACTCGGCGCTTGCGGCCGAAAAGGACGCTGAGATCAAGAATACGATGGAAGCGGCCCGCGCAGTGTTGCTGCTCAAGACGGATGCGAGCGTCGAAGACAAGAAGGCTGCGATCGATACGATCGCGGCGCGCGGCAATCGCGATGCGCTGACCATCCTCACGACCACACTCGAAACCGCGCCTGACGACCTGAAGCCGGCGATCCAGGCGGATATCAGCTCCATCAATCGCAGCCTGGCGCTGTGGGATATCGTCCAGAACATCTGGTACGGATTGTCTCTCGGCTCGGTGCTGCTGCTTGCCGCGATCGGCCTTGCCATCACCTTCGGCGTCATGGGCGTCATCAACATGGCGCATGGCGAAATGGTGATGATCGGCGCATACACCACCTATGTGGTGCAGGAATACATCACCTCCGCCTTTCCTGAACTTGCCGATTATTCGCTGGCCTTTGCCGTGCCTGCGGCCTTCGTCTTTACCGGCTTCGTCGGCCTGGTGATCGAGCGCGCCGTCATCCGTTATCTCTACGGCCGGCCGCTCGAAACGCTGCTCGCCACCTGGGGCGTGTCGCTCATCCTGCAACAGGCGGTGCGCAGCATCTTCGGCCCGACCAACCGCGAGGTCCGCAATCCGACCTGGATGTCCGGCGTCTTCGATCTCGGCGGGCTCTCCATCACCTGGAACCGACTGTGGATCATCGTCTTTTCGATGGTGGTCTTTGTAGCGCTGCTTCTGCTGCTCAAGCGGTCCGCCTTCGGCCTGCAGATGCGTGCCGTTACGCAGAACCGGCGCATGGCGTCGTCGATGGGCATCCGCACCGGCTGGGTCGATGCCTTCACCTTCGCGCTCGGCTCGGGCATTGCCGGCATCGCCGGCGTGGCGCTCAGCCAGATCGACAATGTCTCGCCGAACCTCGGTCAATCCTACATCATCGACAGCTTCATGGTCGTCGTCTTCGGCGGTGTCGGCAATCTCTGGGGTACGCTGGTCGGTGCACTGTCGCTCGGCGTCGTCAACAAGTTCCTCGAGCCCTTCGCCGGTGCCGTGCTCGGCAAGATCCTGGTGCTCGTCCTCATCATTCTCTTCATCCAGAAGCGTCCCCGCGGACTCTTCGCACTCAAAGGAAGGGCGGTGGAAGCATGATAACGGCCTTCCTTCTCCGATCACTCGATCGCAAGATCGTCATTGCCATCGCCCTCCTGCTTCTGGTCGCCGTCCTTGTGCCGGTCCTGAACCTGATGACGGGGCCGACCAATCCGCTACACGTGCCGACTTATATCATGTCGCTGTTCGGCAAGTATCTGACCTATGCGCTGCTGGCGCTGGCGCTTGATCTCGTCTGGGGCTTCTGCGGCATCCTCTCGCTCGGCCACGGGGCCTTTTTTGCGCTCGGCGGCTATGCGATGGGCATGTATCTGATGCGCCAGATCGGCACGCGCGGCAGCTACGGAGACCCTGTTCTGCCCGACTTCATGGTGTTCCTGAACTGGAAGGATCTGCCCTGGTTCTGGTACGGCTTCAACCATTTCTGGTTTGCGGCGCTGATGGTGCTCGTCGTGCCCGGCCTGCTCGCCTTCGTCTTCGGCTGGTTTGCCTTCCGCTCACGCGTCAACGGCGTCTATCTCTCGATCATCACCCAGGCGATGACCTACGCGCTGCTGCTGGCCTTCTTCCGCAACGACATGGGCTTCGGCGGCAATAACGGCCTTACCGATTTCAAGGACATTATCGGTTTCAACGTCCAGGCTGACGGTACGCGTGCAGTCCTCTTTGCGGCAACGGCTATCTTCCTTGCTCTGTCGCTGCTGCTCGCCTCGGCGATCGTGCGCTCGAAGTTCGGCAAGGTGCTGGTCGGCGTGCGCGATGCGGAAAGCCGCACCCGCTTTCTCGGTTACCGCGTCGAGCACTTCAAGCTCTTCACTTTCGTCGTCTCGGCGATGATGGCTGGTATTGCCGGTGCGCTCTACGTGCCGCAGGTCGGCATTATCAATCCCGGCGAATTCGCGCCTGCCAATTCGATCGAAGTCGTCATCTGGACGGCTGTCGGCGGGCGGGCGACGCTGATCGGCCCGATCATCGGCGCGATCCTCGTCAACGGCGGCAAGACGATCTTCACCGGCCTCTTCCCGGAGTTCTGGCTGTTTGCGCTCGGCGGCCTCTTCGTTGCCGTCACGCTGTTCCTGCCCAAGGGCGTCGTCGGCACGATCGCCCAATATCTCGGAAAGCGGAAGAAGGTCTCCAATTCTGCTCCGCCGGCGGTGCAGGAAGATGGCATCGAGCCGAAAATACAGGCAGCGGAGTGAGCACCATGATCCCCGACGTCAAACCCAACAGCGTACTTTATCTCAACGGCGTCTCGGTTTCCTTCGATGGCTTCAAGGCGCTGAATTCGCTGTCGATCGTCATCGAACCCGGTGAACTCAGAGCCATCATCGGCCCGAACGGCGCCGGCAAGACGACGATGATGGATATCATCACCGGCAAGACCAGGCCCGACGAGGGCGAGGTTTTCTTCAACGGCACGATTGACCTCACCAAGAAGGACGAGGCCGATATCGCCCAGCTCGGCATCGGCCGCAAGTTCCAGAAGCCCACGGTGTTCGAGAGCCATACGGTCTGGGACAATCTGGAGCTGGCGCTGAACCGCCGTCGCGGCGTGTTCTCGACGCTGTTCTACCGGCTTTCTGGCGAGGACAAGGCGCGCATCGAGGAAATCCTCGAAACCGTGCGGCTGACGCATCGCCGCGACGAATTCGCCGCCAATCTCTCGCACGGGCAGAAGCAGTGGCTGGAGATCGGCATGCTGCTGGCGCAGGAGCCGAAGCTCCTGCTCGTCGACGAGCCGGTGGCCGGCATGACCGATGCGGAGACGGCGGAAACTGCGATCCTGCTCAAGGATATCGCCAAAACCCGGTCAGTCGTCGTCGTCGAACATGACATGGGTTTCATCCGAGACCTCGGCGTCAAGGTGACCTGCCTTGCTGAAGGATCGGTGTTGGCGGAAGGCTCGATCGACTTTGTGAGTTCGGATCCGAAGGTCATCGAGAACTATTTGGGGCGGTGATGATGCGGTCGATGTTTCTGGATTGGTCTGAAAGGGGAGCGACATATTCCCTCTTCTCCCCAGCGGGGAGAAGGTGGACCGAAGGGTCGGATGCGGGGGCCGCACGGCACGCCGCTGATAACCTTTCGCCTTCGCTCGAGGTGCTCGTCGCTGTTGCTTCTCAGCCCCCTCATCGCCTCGCTGCGCTCGGCACTTCTCCTCGCGGGGGAGAAGAGGGTGCTCGCATCGCCGGCACGGCAAACAAGGATGTCGCATCATGCTGACAGTCGAAAACGCAAACCTCCACTACGGCGCCGCTCAGGCGCTGCGCGGCATCTCGATCAAAGCGGAGATGGGCAAGATCACCTGCGTGCTGGGGCGTAACGGCGTGGGGAAGAGTTCTCTTCTGCGCGCCGTTACCGGCCAGCATCCGCTGTCGGCCGGCACCGTCACCTTCAATGATACCAAGCTCAACGGCCTGCCGCCCTTTGCCCGCGCCAAGCAGGGCATCGGCTATGTGCCGCAGGGGCGTGAAATCTTCCCGCTGCTCACCGTCAAGGAAAATCTCGAAACCGGCTTTGCTCCGCTTGGCCGCCGCGACCGCAACATCCCCGATGACATCTTCAGTCTCTTCCCGGTGCTGAAGTCGATGTTGTCACGTCGCGGCGGCGATCTTTCTGGCGGGCAGCAGCAGCAGCTGGCGATCGGGCGAGCCATGGTGACGCGGCCTCGGATTCTCGTGCTCGACGAGCCGACCGAAGGCATCCAGCCGTCGATCATCAAGGATATCGGCCGGGCGATCCGCTATCTGCGCGACTCCACAGGCATGGCGATCCTGCTCGTCGAGCAGTATCTCGATTTCTGCCGCGAGCTTGCCGACTACGTCTATATCATGGACCGCGGCGAAATCGTGCATGAAGGGCTTGCCGAGACGCTGGATACGCCAGAGGCCCGCCGCCATCTGACTGTCTGACCGGCAGATGCCGCATTTTGCAGCAGAGGGCGCGGCGCCTGGAAAACCGTCCGCCGCCGCCAGAGGCCTGCTCGGGGCGGCATAGGAATTGCTTGCTTTCCGCTATCCGCGCGCTTGAATGAAAACCAGGGGCGCGACCGAAAGGGACGATATGACGATCGCGGCGGCAGGCACGAGACCGCAAAGAGCGGAAGGGCGCGGGCATCTGGCGGCAAAGCTGTTCGATGGCCGCACGCGCATCCGTGAACTCTATCAGGAGGGGGCAGCGAAAATTCGCCTGCCCGATACCTTCGATGCCTCCATGGAAGCCGTCATCATCAATACCGCCGGCGGGCTGACGGGCGGCGATCGGATGGATTGGAGCGTTGATGCCGGCGCCGGCACGCGCATCGACGTCACCACTCAGGCTTGCGAGAAGATCTACAAGGCATCGGCCGGCATCGCCGAGGTGGCGACCAGCATCAAGGTCGGAGCCCAAGCCCGCGTCGACTGGCTGCCGCAGGAAACGATCCTCTTCGACCGGGCCGCACTTTTCCGCCGGCTGGATGTCGATCTTGACGAGAGCGCCGAATTTCTGGCCGTCGAAGCCGTGCTGCTCGGCCGCAAGGCTATGGGTGAGGCGGTGGTATCAGGGCTCTTCCGCGACCGCTGGCGCATCCGCCGTTCGAGCCAACTCATCCACGCCGAAGAACTCAGACTTTCCGAAGGCGTGGCGGCGCTGGCGGCGCGGCAGGCCGTGCTCGGCGGGCAGGTGGCCTTTGCGACGTTGCTTTATGCCGGGCCGCTTTCAGAAGCCTATCTCGGCAAGGTCCGGCCGCTCGTCGAAGGATCGATGGGCGGTGCGAGCGCTTGGAATGGCAAGCTCGTCGTCCGTCTTGCAGCAGCCGACGGCTTCTCACTCAGAAAAATCCTGATCCCCGTCATTTCCGCCTTGCGCAATGGTGCGCCTGTGCCGAAAGTCTGGAATCTATGAACCAGAGCATGATGCCGAAAAGTGTGAGCGGTTTTCGGGCGACATCGTGCTCTAACTCTTTAATGTAGAACAGGATCATCCTGTTCTAGGCATGAAGCAGATGGATAAGCGATGAACCTCACTCCGAGAGAAAAAGACAAGCTGTTGATTTCCATGGCGGCGATGGTGGCGCGGCGGCGGCTGGAGCGCGGCGTCAAGCTGAACTATCCCGAAGCGATCGCGCTGATCAGCGACTTCGTCGTCGAAGGCGCCCGCGACGGCCGCCCGGTTGCCGAGTTGATGGAAGCAGGCGCCCATGTGATCGGCCGCGACCAGGTGATGGAGGGGATTGCAGAGATGATCCACGACGTGCAGGTGGAGGCGACGTTCCCGGATGGAACCAAGCTCGTCACCGTGCACGAGCCGATCCGTTGAGGAGAGAAGAATGCTCGCGCTCAGGCCCAATTGCGAATGCTGCGACAAGGATCTGCCGCCTGATAGCATTGAGGCACGGATCTGCACCTATGAATGCACCTTCTGCGCCGATTGCGTGGACGGCGTGCTGAAGGGTGTCTGCCCGAACTGCGGGGGCAATCTCGTCGCCAGGCCTATTCGGCCGGCGGTGATGCTCGCCAAAAATCCGGCATCGACGAAGCGCGTACTGAAGGCCGAGGGCTGCGCCCAAGGCGGCTTAAGGAGGACGAGATGATTCCAGGCGAGATCATTGCCGCAAGCGGCGACATCGAACTGAATGCCGGCGCGCCGACGGTGACGCTGGAGGTTTCCAATACCGGCGATCGGCCTGTGCAGGTCGGCAGCCACTATCATTTCGCCGAGACCAATGCCGGGCTTTCCTTCGATCGCGCGGTAGCACACGGCAAGCGGCTCGATATCCCGGCGGGGACGGCGGTGCGCTTCGAGCCGGGGCAGACGCGCTCGGTGACGCTGATCCCGCTTTCCGGCAAGCGCGAGGTCTACGGTTTCCGTCAGCTGGTGATGGGCGAGCTTTAAGAACAAAATACGGGAGAAGTGCATGCGCTTGAATATCTGCCTCGTCGGGGCGGCGATGCTGCTGACGGCAGGTGCTGCCTCTGCTCAGGATATGAATTGCAACAATCCCAAGACGCAATCGGACATGACTGGCTGCGAGGCGGCGCGCCACGAGACTGCCGACAAGGCGCTGAATGCGCAGTATAAGAAGACGCGCGCCGCCCTGGCGGCGATCGACAAGGACCTGGATGGCGACATGAAGGGCGCAGAGCAGGCGCTGGTCAAGGCGCAGCGCGCCTGGATCGACTATCGTGACGCCGAATGCGACGCCTTTGGATTTCAGGCCCGTGGCGGCACGATGGAGCCGATGCTGGTCGCGGGGTGTCTCGCCAACATTACGGACAAACGCACGAAAGAGCTGAAAGAGCTCGAAGATACGATGAGCAACTAGGGTGATCAGGAAAATCATGATCGTCGGCAATGGCGACATCGAGGAGGGCGGGGCTGGCATCATCGATGCCGCCGATATCGTCATCCGCTTCAATGATTGCCGCTCCTATGGCGCCGGCGGCAGCCGCACGGATGCCGTCGCGGTCTGCAATACCGGCAGGCCGGCAAAGGCGATGGTCGGTTCGCGTGAGTGGCGGGCCCATCCGGGCGTCGTTTCGGCTGGCGAAATCTGGAGCGTACGCGACCCGGAAAAATTCGCCGCGATGCGGGCGCCGCTTGCCGTCTCTCATCCGGAACTCGACGATTTCTGCGACGACTATACCGCTGAGTTCAGCGCCTTCTGCGCAGACACCGGCAAAAGGCACGTCGTCATCGGCAAGGCGGTTCACGAGGCCGTCGATGCCTCGCTTTCGGCCTTTGCTCCTTCGCCCTATGTCGTGCCGAGCAGCGGGATGATCGTCATTGCCGAGGTGCTGAACACATATGCCGAAGCCGAGGCGACACTTGCCGGCTTTGGCCACGTCGGCTGGGAATGGCACCCGTTTTCGGCCGAACGACAGCTTGTCGATAGCTATATTGCCGCTGGCCGCCTCAAGCGGCTCGGCGGAGAAACACTCGTCTCTTCCTCCCAAGGAGCCTGATAGATGCCCTACAAGATCTCGCGCGCCGCCTACGCCGGCATGTTTGGACCGACCACCGGCGACAAGGTGCGCCTTGCCGATACGGAGCTCTTCATCGAGATCGAGAAAGATTTCACCACCTATGGCGAGGAGGTGAAGTTCGGCGGCGGCAAGGTGATCCGCGACGGCATGGGCCAGAGCCAGGTGACGCGGGCGGACGGTGCGGTCGATACGGTCATCACCAATGCGGTGATCGTCGATCATTCGGGCATCTACAAAGCCGATATCGGCCTCAAGGACGGGCGCATCGTTGCGATCGGCAAGGCCGGTAATCCCGACATGCAGCCAGGCGTCAACATCATCGTCGGCCCCGGCACGGAGGCGATCGCTGCCGAAGGCAAGATCGTCACCGCTGGCGGTATGGACAGCCATATCCATTTCATCGCACCGCAGCAGATCGAGGAAGCGCTGATGAGCGGCATGACCTGCATGCTGGGCGGCGGCACGGGACCGGCGCACGGCACGCTTGCCACCACCTGCACGCCCGGTCCCTGGCATCTCGCGCGCATGATCGAAGCGGCCGACGCCTTTCCGATGAACCTCGCCTTTGCCGGCAAGGGCAATGCCTCGCTGCCGGGGGCGCTGACCGAAATGGTACTGGCCGGCGCCACGTCGCTGAAGCTGCACGAGGATTGGGGCACGACGCCCGGCGCCATCGACTGCTGCCTGTCGGTTGCCGACGAATACGACGTGCAGGTGATGATCCACACCGATACGCTGAACGAAAGCGGCTTCGTCGAGGATACGATCGGCGCCATCAAGGGCCGCACCATCCATGCCTTCCACACGGAAGGAGCCGGCGGCGGGCATGCGCCTGACATCATCAAGATCTGCGGCCAGCCGAACGTCATCCCGTCGTCGACCAATCCGACGCGTCCCTATACGGTCAATACCATCGCCGAGCATCTCGACATGCTGATGGTCTGCCACCATCTGTCGCCGTCGATCCCCGAAGATATCGCCTTTGCCGAAAGCCGGATCCGCAAGGAGACGATCGCCGCCGAAGACATCCTGCACGATATCGGCGCCTTCTCGATCATCTCGTCCGACAGCCAGGCCATGGGCCGCGTCGGCGAGGTGGCGATCCGCACCTGGCAGACGGCCGACAAGATGAAGCGTCAGCGCGGCCGGCTGAAGGAGGAAAAGGGCGACAACGACAATTTCCGCGTCCGCCGCTATATCGCCAAATATACGATCAATCCGGCGATCGCCCATGGTCTCAGCCGTGAGATCGGCTCGGTCGAAGTCGGCAAGCGCGCCGACCTCGTGCTGTGGAATCCTGCCTTCTTCGGCGTCAAGCCCGATATGGTGCTGCTCGGTGGGTCGATCGCGGCCGCGCCGATGGGTGATCCGAACGCCTCGATCCCTACGCCGCAGCCGGTACACTACCGGCCGATGTTTGCCTCCTATGGCAAGAGCCTCACCAATTCCTCCGTCACCTTCGTCAGCCAGGCCTCGCTCGATGCCGGCCTGAAGGGACGGCTCGGCGTTGCCAAGGAACTGGTCGCGGTGAAGAATACGCGCGGCGGCATCTCCAAGGCATCGATGATCCACAACGACCTGACACCCGAGATCGAGGTCGATCCGGAGACCTACGAGGTCAGGGCGAACGACGAATTGCTGACATGCGAGCCGGCGACGCTGCTGCCGATGGCGCAGCGCTATTTCCTGTTCTAAGCCCGCGCCCATGTGCGACGGACGGTTCCTATGAGGACAGGCATCCGCTGGTTGTTGCGGATCGTATTTCTGCTTGTGCTTTCGGCGGCCTGTGGGACCTTTATTCCCCGGCCGTTGATTGCGCCGGTCGAGGCGTCGTCTGCCGCAGTGACGCATCGGATTCTGCTGCTGTCGGGCCCGATCCATACCGATATTGCCATTCCGCTCGACGCGGAAACGCGGGCGGCCTTTTCCTTCCTCGACAATACTGGTTTTCCGCTCGGCCATCCGAATGCGGAGTGGCTCATTATCGGCTGGGGCGGTCGTGCGTTCTATCTGGAAACTCCCACATGGGCGGAGCTGAAGCCGCTGCCGGTGTTACGCGCGCTGACGATCGACCGTTCGGTGCTGCATGTGGACCTTGCCGGTCATATCACGGAGCCGCAGTCCACCGTTACGGCATTCAATGTCAGTGAGGATCAATTGGTGCAGCTGCGCGATTTTATCTCCGAGAGCTTCGTCCGCGACGCGGGCGCGGTGGTGCCGATTCCGGATGCGGGTTACGGCGAGATCGACCGGTTCTTTGAGGCCAGGGGATACTTCAACGCCCTCTTCGGCTGCAACACCTGGACTGCCGCTGCCCTGCGCTCGGCTGGGCTTCGAACCGGCATATGGAACCCGCTTCCACAAGCATTGCGATTGTCTGTTGCTGTCTACAATTGAAGCAGCCGTCGGGCCGGTCCGCTCTTAAAGTGAATTGTGAATAGCACTCTCCATATGGTTGTAAAAATCGGTGGAAAACCCGGTATTTTCTCAAGCTAAGCCATTCTGGAACAGCTGCATCGGGAAGCTTGATAAACCCCTTTTATATCAATCGTTTAACTGTCTCTCCCCACTGTTCGATTCAGGGATTGGAAAGCTGCATCCCCTGCTAGAAAAATTCTGTCCATCGAAACGTCCGAAACCGTTCGAATTTTAACGAGTCAATTAAGACACCCGCAGCAATTGGGCTCTTATCAATGCCTGGAAACGCCGAGCAGGAAGGTTGATTCTCATGAGAAACTGGATTTCGCTGCAGGCCGATTTTGGCGATCTTCAATACCGCAAGAACGTCTATGTCTTCGCCCTGAAGATGGCTTTTCTTGCCGTTATTCTCTCAGGAGTCATTATCGCATTGACGATGCCGTCGCTCGATCTTCTCGGGCTTCTACCGGTGACGCTCGCCCATGCAATCGGCTTCAGCGCGATCTTCTCCTGGCTGATCGGCGGTACCGTTTCCGGCATGCTCTCGCTGTTTGCCGGCTTTGCCATGCGCGATCTCGCGCTCTCGCGGGCGGAATTCGAAAAGCTCAGCCGCACGGATACGCTTTCCGGACTGCTCAACCGGCGCGCTTTTACCGAGGCGCTTGAGAATACCGATGGCAACGCGTCGCTGGTCATTTTTGACGTCGACCGTTTCAAGACGATCAACGACCGCTTCGGCCATGGCTGCGGTGATGCCGTCATCATCGCCGTTTCGGCCATGCTGACATCCGCCTTCGATGAGATGTCCGTCGTCGCACGGCTGGGTGGGGAGGAGTTCGGCGTCATCGTCTCCGGGGAGCCGCTCGAGGCGCGTATGGAGCGCGTCGAAAGCGTCCGAGCCCGGATCGCCGGCGGCGCCATGAAAGCCGAGGGGCACGATATCCGCATCACCGTTTCCGGCGGCGTTGCCGATCTCGTCGCCGGGCGCACCAAGCAGGCGGCCTATGCCTCCGCCGACCGGGCGCTCTATCTCGCCAAGGCACTTGGGCGCAATCGCGTCGTCCACGAACGGGAAGGTCTGCATCACGCCTGGCACGGGCTTGTCGACAACGGCGTCGATGGCGAGAACAGAGGCCCGGAGAGCGACAATGTGATGCAGGCTTACGGAATATAAAAGCCGCACCCGGACGAAAGGGCATTGGTGCTTGCATCGGGAAGAGCTATTTTGCATGGTCGTCCTCTCAGCAAAACGGACATATCATGCAGCGCGTCACCTCTTATCTTCCCGCCGGAACCCCTTCCTCCCATCCGATCGCCCAGGTCAAGCTGCCGCATGATCTGCGCCATCTGCGCCGCAAACTGCTGCATCTGGAAAATGGCGAAATGGTCATGCTCGATCTCAAGGATCCGGTGCTTTTCGCCAATGGCGACCTGCTGGTGCGCGACGACGGTGAACTGATCGAGATCCTCGCCGCCGACGAGAAGCTCTTCGAGGTTCGCGGACGCGACCGAACGCATCTGGTCGAGCTCGCCTGGCATCTCGGCAACCGGCATCTTGCGGCCCAGATCGAGGAAGACCGCATCGTCATCCTGCGCGATCATGTCATCCGCACCATGCTGCAGGGCCTCGGCGCCGTCGTCCTCGAGATCGATGAGCCGTTCCAGCCGGCGCGCGGGGCCTATCATTCCCAAGGTGGGCATTCTCATGGGCATGATCACGATCACAATCATGACCGCGGGCATGATCACGACCTTGATCATAATCACGGCCATGACCATGATCATGAACATGGCTACGAGCATGAGCATGAGCACCGCCACGATCGCGGTCATGATCATGACCACGGGCAGGATCATGGTCATGTCCACGGACATCAGGACCACAAGCACGACTGAGCCTTGATGACCAGGGATCGCGAGATGCAGGCACTGCTGCGCCTGACGGCATGGCTCTCACCGGCCTTTCCGATCGGTAGCTTTGCCTATTCGGGAGGGCTGGAGCGGGCGGTAGCCGACGGGTTCGTTACGGATGCGACCTCGCTTGCGGCCTGGATCGGCACTTTGGTCGGCAACGGTTCGGTCTGGAACGATGCGGTGCTTCTGGCCGAAAGCCACAGGCAACAGGCAGAACCCGCACGCCTTGCCGAAGTCGCTGCACTCGCTGAGGCGCTGGCCGGATCGCGCGAAAGGCATCAGGAAACGATGCTGCTCGGCGAGGCTTTCCTCGCGGCGGCGCGGGCCTGGCCGGACGGCGTGTTCGAGCGGCTACCTGACAAGGTCGCTTATCCCATTGCGGTCGGGGCGGTGACGGGCGCGCACGGTATCAGGCCTGAGAAGGCGCTCGTCGTCTTCTTGCATGCCTATGCCTCACAAGCGGTTTCATCAGGCATCCGCCTCGGCGTCGCTGGGCAAAGGGGTGGCGTTGCCGTGCTTGCCGGCCTCGAAGAGCACCTCGCGGAGATCGCCCGGCGGGCGGCGACCTCGACGCTCGATGATCTGGGTTCGGCGACGGTGCAGGCCGATATTGCCAGCCTGCGCCACGAGACGCAGGCGACGCGGCTGTTCCGCTCGTGATTGTCCGAAATTATCGCTGCGGCGAGAGCAATTCCAGCAAAAGTGCGCAGCGGTTTTGCGTCCGGAATTGCGTGAAAACAAAAAGATAGAGCGCTTCCGTGATTCGAAGAAAAACAAGCGCTCTAAGTCATTTGACGGTGGCGCGGGCGGGCGGCTTCGTTATCATCGGGGTTCGATTGGAGTAAGGCACATGAAATCAAGAAACGGACCTTTGCGTGTCGGCATCGGCGGGCCGGTCGGCTCGGGCAAGACGGCGCTGACCGAAAAGCTCTGCAAGGCGATGCGCGACGACTATTCCGTCGCCGTCGTCACCAACGATATCTATACGACCGAGGATGCCGAGGCGCTGGTGCGGATGCAGGCATTGACTTCGGACCGCATCGTCGGCGTCGAGACAGGCGGCTGCCCGCATACCGCCATTCGTGAGGATGCGACGATCAATTTGCAGGCGATCGCCGGCCTCAACCAGCGGATCCCCGATCTCGACGTCGTCTTCATCGAATCCGGCGGCGACAATCTGGCGGCGACCTTTTCGCCTGATCTTGCCGATATCACCATCTATGTTATCTCCGTCTGTCAGGGCGAGGAAATCCCGCGCAAGGGCGGGCCCGGCATCACCCGGTCGGACCTGCTCGTCATCAACAAGAAGGATCTGGCACCCTATGTCGGTGCCGATCTCGACGTGATGGACCGGGATGCGACGCGCATGCGCGCTTCGCGCCCCTTCGTCTTCTCCGACATGAAGCGCGGCGACGGCGTCAGCTCGATCGTCAGCTTCCTCAGGGAGCAGGGCGGGCTCTAGATCCGGATTTAGGCCGGATCGGCCTAAAAACATCCGGATCAAAATCAAAGAATTAGAGCATGATGTCGTCCGAAAACCGCTCACACTTTTCGGCATCATGCTCTAAAAACCGCTGCACACTTTTGCGCGACATGCGTTGGAAATGAACGAAAAACGAAACGGGCCGGGAGATCGCCCCCGGCCCGTTCATTTCCTGGGTTTTGCTTATTCCGCCGCGAAGGGCGGCAGGCGGAGCACGTTGGTGTCGTTGCCCTTGGCGCTCTTGCGTTTGCTTTCCGGCTTTTCGATCGCGGTCAGGCGCTCTTCCAGCGAGTCGATGTCGCTGCTGTTCTCGCGGGTGACGCGGGTAAGATCCTCGCGCGACAGCGGCAGTTCCTCTTCGTCCTTCCTGCCGACCAGGCGGCCGAAAGCCCAGCCGAGCAGGCGGGACAGATCGTCCATGATCAGGAAGAAGGAGGGCACGACGACGAGCGAGAGCACGGTCGAGACGATGATGCCGCCGATCACCGCAATCGCCATCGGCGCGCGGAACGAGCCGCCTTCGCCGACACCGAGCGCGGAGGGCAGCATGCCGGCCGACATGGCGATCGAGGTCATGATGATCGGACGGGCGCGCTTGCGGCCGGCTTCGACCATGGCCTCGACGCGAGGCATGCCCCGGTGGCGCATCTCGATCGCGAAGTCGACGAGCAGGATCGCGTTCTTGGTGACGACACCCATCAGCATCAGGATACCGATCATGACGGGCATCGACAGCGGATTGCTGGTGACGAGCAGGCCGGCCGCGACGCCGCCAATGGCGAGCGGCAGCGAGAACAGGATGGTGAAGGGCTGGATCACGTCCTTGAAGAGCAGGATCAGCACCGTCAGCACCAGCATGAGACCCATCAGCATGGCGTTGACGAAGCTCTGCTGCATCTCGGTCTGCACCTTAGTGTCGCCGCTTTCGGCAAGGTGCACCGTGGCGGGGATGTTGGCCCCATTGACGATCTCGCGGAAGCGGGCCGAAGCCGTGTCGAGCGCCACGCCCTGCGGCAGGTCGGACCCGATCGAGACGACGCGGTAGCGGTTGTTACGCTTGATCGAGCTTACGCCTTCCGAATAGTCGATATTGGCGACGCTTGCGAGCGGAACGGTGCCGCCGCTGGCGGTCTGGATCTTCAGCGCCCGGATGGCTGCGAGATCGCGGCGCATGTCGAGCGAGGTCTGGACACGGATCGGGATCTGGCGATCGTCGAGCGAGATCTTGGCAAGGGCTGCGTCGACATCGCCGATGGTGGCGACGCGGATCGTCTCGGAGATCTGCTGCGGCGTGATGCCGAGGCGGGCCGCCTCATCCTTGCGCGGATGAACCTGCAGTTCCGGACGGGGCAGGGCGCCGTCGGCGCTGACATTGGCAAGCAGCGGATCGGCGCGGAGCTTGGCTTCCAGAATACCGATGGCGTCGTTCAGGTCCTTGTCACTCTTGGAGAGGAAGTTGAAGGAGAGGTCGCGTTCGCCGCGGTCATTGAGCTTCAGGATATGGACGTCGGGAATGTCGTGCAGCTTGGCGAAGACTTCCTTTTCAATATTCCATTGCGGACGTTCGCGGCCGTGGACTTCCACCTTCGGCAGCATTGGGCCGATGACCGGGATATGGCCGAGCACGTCGTTGACCATCTTCTTGACCAGCGATTGGTCGAGCTTGTCGAGTGCCAGCGTGACGGTCGCCCGGCGCAGTTCGAGATCGCCCTTCGGCGATGCGCCGCCGAGAACGAAGACGCTATCGACGCCGTTAATGTCCTTGACCCTGTCGTAGATCGCATCCGTCGTCTTCTCGGTGTCGTCAAGCCGTGCATTGGGAGGCAGTTCGACGGAGAGAACGATGCGTGAAGCGTCTTCCGGCGGCAGGAAGCTGCCGGGAACCTGCATCAGCAACATAACGGAGCCGACCAGGAAGGCGAACGCGACAATCAGCGTCGCATAACGCGTGTACCAGCGTCCCGTCGTGCCACGTATGAGACGGGTGTAGCCGCGCATCAGCAGGCCGTCATTGTCGTGATGATCTTCCATGCCGTCTTCGGCGCGCATCAGATAGGCGGCCATCATCGGGGTGATGAGGCGCGCGACCATCAGCGAGAAGAAGACGGAGAAGGCGACGGTCAGGCCGAACTGGATGAAATACTGGCCCGGAATGCCCGGCATGAAGGAAACCGGCACGAAGACGGCGATGATGGTGAAGGTGGTGGCGATGACGGCAAGGCCGATTTCATCAGCCGCCTCGATCGCCGCTCGATAAGGCGTCTTGCCCATCTTGATGTGGCGGGCGATGTTTTCGATTTCGACGATCGCATCGTCGACGAGGATGCCGGTCGCGAGCGTCAAGGCGAGGAAGCTGACGAGGTTCAGCGAGAAGCCCATCAGGTCCATGATCCAGAAGGTCGGGATCGCGGACAGGGGAAGGGCGATTGCCGAAATCAGCGTCGCGCGCCAGTTCCTGAGGAACAGGAAGACGACGATAACGGCGAGCAGCGCGCCTTCGAGCAGCGTATGGATGGCGGCTTCGTAGTTGCCATAGGTGAAATAAACCGAATCGTCGATCAGTTCGATCTTCACGTTCGGGTTTTCGGCCCGCACCTTGTCGAGGCTTTGGCCCACGGTTTCGGCGACGCTGACCTCGCTGGCACCCTTGGAACGGAAAACGCCGAAAGTGACGACGGGCGTATCGTTGAAGCGCGAGAAGGACTTCGGCTCCTCATAGGTGTCCTTGATGACACCAAGATCGGACAGCTTGACGAAGCGGCCGTTCGGCAGCGCGATCGTCGTGTCGGCGAGCTCGGCGACGTTGCGGGCGTCGCCCAGAACGCGGATCGCCTGTTCGCTGCCGGCCACCTGGCCGCGGCCGGAGCCGAGATCGATGTTGGTGCCGCGCAACTGCTCGTTCACGCTTGCGGCGGTGATGCCATAGGCGTTGAGCTTGTCGGGGGTGAGTTCGATGCGCACTTCGCGCTCGGCGCCGCCGTAGCGGTCGACGCGGCCGATGCCGGCCTGGCCCTGCAGCGAACGCTTGATCGTGTCGTCAACGAACCAGGAGAGTTCTTCCAGCGACAGGGCAGGCGAGGAAACGGCGAAGGTCTGGATCGCCTGGCCTTCGACATCGACCTTGGAGACGATCGGTGCTTCGGCGTTTGCCGGCAGATCGCTGCGGATGCGGTCGATCGCGTCCTTGGTGTCCTGCACGGCCTGTTCGGTCGGCACTTCCATGCGGAACATGACGTTGGTCTGCGAGCTGCCGTCGGTCACCGTCGACTGGATCTCGTCGATGCCGGTGATCGAGGCGACGGCGTCTTCGATCTCCTTCGTCACCTGCATTTCGAGTTCAGCAGGCGAAGCGCCGCTTTGAGTCACGCTGATCGAAACCAGCGGTACGTCGATGTTGGGAAAGCGGGTGATCGGCAGCGAGTTGAAGGACTGCATGCCGATGAACACCAGCAGGCAGAAGGCCAGCAGCGGTGCGATGGGGTTTCGAATGGACCAGGCTGAAAAATTCATCGGATGGTCTCTTTAGTTGGAAGCCGGGGGCTGTTCACGCACCGGAGTGATGTGGTCACCGTCACGGACATAGGCGCCCGCCTTGGCCACGACCTCATCGCCGGTCTTCAATCCATTGACGATCTCGACATAGGCACCGTCCTGGATGCCGGTCTCGACCTTGGCGTATTTCACCACCCCATCCTTGACCCTGCGAGCGGAGGAGCCTTCATTGCTGGTCAGCACGGCGGTCAGCGGAAGCGATACGCCCTCAGTCTCGCGCACGATGATCTCGGCGCTGCCATACATGCCCGAGCGCGCCTTGCTGTCGTCGTCGATGGAGATATGGACGAGCCCGAGGCGGGTGACCGGATCGACGGTCGGCGAGACCAGGCGCACGGAGCCGGACAGCTTCTCGCGGCTGCCGGAGAGCGAAATCGTCGCCTTCTGACCGGCCATGACCCTGACGATGTCGCTTTCGGCGACTTCGGCAACGAGTTCGATATCGCCGTTACGAATGATGGTGAAGAGCGGATCGCCGTTGCCGGCGGCGATGGCGCCGACCTTGGCGTTCTTGGCCGAGATCGTGCCGGAGACCGGTGTCTTCACATCGGTGCGCGCCAGTTTCAGATCGGCATCGGCGATCTGGCTGTCGAAGACCTTGAGATCGGCTACGGAAACTTCGATCGCCTGTTCGGCGGAGGATACGCGGGCATTGGCGGCGGCGGCAGTCGCATCGGCTTGTTCGACCTGGGCGGTGGAGACCGTGCCCTTCTTACCCATTTCCTGGGCGCGGGCCTGCTGCTGTCTTGCCTGTTCGGCATTGGCCTGCGCCTCGATGAGCTGGGCGCGCAGCTGGGCAAGGCTTGCCTCACCCTTGGCTCTCGTCGCCAGCATCTGGCTCTGATCCAGGATCAGCGCGTCGTCGTTCAGCGTGGCCAGCGTGCTTTCCGCCTCAACCTTGTCGCCGACATCGGCCTTCAGCGTGCGGATGGAGAGGCCTTCGACCTGCGGCTGGATATAGACTTCCTCGACGGGTTTGACCGTTCCCGTGCCGATGACGCGGTCGACGAGGGTCCGGTTCGTCGCCTGGGTGACGACGATCGCCGGCAGGTTCTGCTGCGGCTTTGCGACCGGCGTCTCCTGCGAAAATGCGGTGGATGCAGCAAGTGCCGCTGCAAAAAGAGTAGAGGCGCCTAGAATTCCAATCGGCTTGCGTGCCATGCGTCTTCGTCCAATCTTGTGATAAGGTTGGCCGAACTCGAGCGTCTGCCACTCAGCGCGCGATCAGGCCACTGTCCTTCCTGCATTCTCAGAGGTATCCGCCGATCCTTTGCCGTCTTCATCCCTCGCCGGCAAATTCGGCTTGTAGGTGGTATCGATTTGCTCGATCTACAAGTCCGGCAGAAAACAATTCCCCATTAGGCGATAATAATTACCATTCCGACGTCAATCAATCACCGCAAGGTTATGTCAACATTACGAAGATTGATCGCGCCTCATCCCTAAGACGTTTGACGCCCGATAAATGCGACAGTTGCAAGGCATTTTTTTCGGTTGTTGGATGCAGATGATTTAGGCCGACCGACCGGAAATCTGAATCATCATCTAAATCAAATAGATAGAGAATGTCGTCCGAATGCCGCGGACACTTTTCGGCATCATGCTCCAGAAAAAGACAAAACGCGCGGGAAATCTCCCGCGCGTTTTGCTTCGCAATCCTGCCGAAATTATTTGGAAGCGGCGTCGGTGATGTCGTGCGTCCAGGCGCCCGACGGCTCCTTGCTGATGATCTTCTGGTCGAGCAGTGCCTTTGCCGTGCGGGCATAGAGCGCCTCGTCCAGCTTGCCGGAGCTGTCGCCGACCAGCTTGGCGACTTCACCCATCATGCGCTTCTGATGGTTGTCGTCCTGGCCGCCATTGTCCATGACGATCTCGGCGGCTTCGTCCGGATTCTCGGTGGCATATTTCCAGCCCTTCATCGAAGCGCGGACGAACTTGACCATCTTCTCCTTGAAGGCGGGGTCCTTCAGCTTGTCTTCCATCGCATAGAGGCCGTCTTCGAGAAGGTCGTTGCCCATTTCAGTGTAGTTGAAGACCGTCAGTTCTTCCGGCTTGAAGCCGGCATCGATCGCCTGCCAGTATTCGTTATAGGTCATGACGGAGATGCAGTCGGCCTGCTTCTGGACAAGCGGCTGCACGTCGAAGCTCTGCTTCAGCACCGTGACGCCGTTCGGACCGCCTTCTGTGGACAGGCCGAGCTTGTTCATCCAGGCGAAGAAGGGATACTCGTTGCCGAAGAACCAGACGCCGAGCGTGTGGCCCTTGAAGTCGGCTTCGGTCTTGACCGGGCCGTCCTTGCGGCAGACCATTTCCAGGCCCGCCTTCTGGTAGGGCTGGGCGATGTTGACGAGCGGAACGCCCTTTTCGCGGGCAACCAGGGCCCCGCCCATCCAGTCGACGATGACATCGGCGCCGCCGCCGGCGATCACCTGCTCGGGGGCGATATCGGGGCCACCCGGCTTGATGTCGACGTCGAGGCCTTCTTCCTTATAGAAGCCCTTTTCCTTGGCGACGTAGTAACCGCCGAACTGGCTCTGCGTGACCCATTTCAGCTGCAGCACCACCTTGTCGGCGGCCATGGCATGGGCCGATGCGAGCGACATCGCGCTCGCCATCATTGCAACCATCAACTTTCTCATTTTCTTATCCTTACCCTCTGAAGTTATGCCCGGACCCGTTTCTGGAGCCCGCGCGCGCCTAGCCACCACGGATAGACGGATGCCAGAACGTCACCGCCCGTTCGGTCAGGGCGATGATGCCATAGAAGATCGAGCCGGCCAGCGCCGCGACGGCGATTTCCGCCCAGACCATGTCGACATTCATGCGGCCGATCTCGGTGGAGATACGGAAGCCCATGCCGACGATCGGCGTCCCGAAGAATTCCGCAACGATGGCACCAATCAGCGCCAGCGTCGAGTTGATCTTCAGTGCATTGAAAATGAAGGGCATTGCCGCCGGAAGCCTGAGTTTCAGCAGCGTTTGCCAATAGCCGGAGGCATAGGTGCGCATCAGGTCGCGCTCCATGCTGCCGGAGGCGGCAAGGCCGGCGACGGTATTCACCAGCATCGGGAAGAAGGTCATGATGATGACGACGGCGGCCTTCGACGGCCAGTCGAAGCCGAACCACATGACCATGACAGGGGCGACGCCGATGATCGGCAACGCTGAAACCATGTTGCCGATCGGCAGAAGGCCGCGGCGCAGGAAGGCGATGCGGTCGGCCAGCACCGCGACGACGAAGCCACTGAGACAGCCGACGATATAACCGATCAGCACCGCCTTGAAGATCGTCTGCCTGACGTCCGCGCCGAGGATCGGCAGCGATGCCATGAACCGCGCGCCGATGGCGCTCGGCGGCGGCAGCAGGATGAAGGGAACGCCGGCGCCACGTGTGACCGCCTCCCAGAGAATGAGGATCCAGGCGCCGAAGATCGCCGGGATCAGGAGCTGGAGTGCCGACTTGCCGGAAGTGGTGACGGGCTGCAGTTTCGACAGCTCGGTGACACATCGCCAGGCAAGCAGCCAGCAGGCGAAGAGCAGCAGGAAGAAAGCCCGCGTCGCCGCGCCCTCGTTGCCGGAAAGAGCCGAAAGCAGCATCCAGGCAGCCCCATGCGCGCCGATAAACAGCACGGTGGCACGATAGGCCGGCGGCTGCGGCGCTAGAGACAGCAGGGCAGCCGCGACGACGATGATGAAAATGAGGCTTGCCGTGCCATCGGTGAGGGGTCGCGTCGCGCCGTCGGCCAGGAGCGGCAAGGCCGTCAGCGCTCCGACGCAGAGGAAGAGGGCAACCACGCCTTGCCAGGAGAAGGTCAGATGTCTCATGCCGGCCTCCCGCCCATGGCGCGGTCAACGATTTTCGCCGCAACACCGACAATCGCGACCAGGATGCCGGCAAGCAGCGATCCGGCGACGAGGGCCGCCCAGATATCGATGGTCTGGCTGTAATAGGAGCCGGCGAGCAGCTTCGAGCCGATGCCGGCGACAGCACCCGTCGGCAACTCGCCGACGATGGCGCCGACGAGGCTGGCGGCGATCGCGACCTTCATCGAGGTGAAAAGGAATGGGATCGAGGCTGGAACGCGCAGCTTCCAGAAAGTCTGCATCGGGCTGGCATAATAGGTGCGCATCAGGTCGAGATGCATGATCTCAGGCGAACGCAGCCCCTTCACCATGCCGACGGCGACCGGAAAGAAGGAGAGGTAGGTGGAGATCAGCGCCTTCGACACGAGCCGGGAAGCGTCGGAATCGAGATTGAGGAGATGTGCAATGGCATTGTCGCCGGTCAGCACGTTATAGGAGATGATGACGATCATCGGCGCGATGGCGAGGATCGGTATGGTCTGGCTCGCCACCAGCCAGGGCATCAGCGAGCGGTCCATGGCGCGGTTATGGACGATCAGCACGGCGAGAAGGATGCCGAGCAGCATGCCGAAGCCGAAGCCGAGCAGGGTGGAGGAGAGCGTTACCCAACTGTGATAGACGAGGCTGCGGTTGCTCGAAAGGCTGCGCAGGAAGGTGTTCTCGTAGACGTTCTGCGCCACCTGATGCGGCGCCGGCAGGATCGGCTTCGGCTGCGCCAGCGTCTTGCCGATGAATTCGAGGGTCGAAGGTGTGACGCCGGCGCGGCCGTCCATGTCGCGCTGGAACGGCGCGTTCATGAGGATGGCGGCGACATACCAGATGACGACGAGGGCCAGCAGGATGGTGGTGACGGGGACGATCTTGTCCTTGAAGGTGTCGGGTTTCATAGGATTCGCTCCCATGTGGTGTTTGGCTCGCAAAGCCCGGAAATCAAACCCCTATTCCTCATGCGTGTCCCGTCCTCAACCCTTCGCGGACGCGATGGGCGATCTCCAGGAACTCGGGGGTTTCGCGGATGTCGAGCGGTCGTTCGGCCGGCAGAGTCGAGTCGATCACATCGGTCACGCGGCCCGGGCGCGGAGACATCACCACGATCTTGGTCGAGAGGTAGACTGCCTCGGGGATGGAATGGGTGACGAAGCAGATCGTCTTGTTGGTGCGGGTCCAGAGTTTCAGCAGCTCTTCGTTCAGATGGTCGCGGACGATCTCGTCCAGGGCGCCGAAGGGCTCGTCCATCAACAGCAGATCGGCGTCGAAGGCGAGTGCGCGGGCGATCGAGGCGCGCTGCTGCATGCCGCCGGAAAGCTGCCAGGGGAATTTCTTCTCGAAGCCCGAAAGACTGACGAGATCGAGCGCTTCGGCGATGCGCCGCGTCCGGTCGGCGCCGGAATAGCCCATGATCTCCAAGGGCAGGGCGATGTTGTTTTCGATGGTGCGCCAGGGATAGAGCGCCGGCGCCTGGAAGACATAGCCGTAGGCGCGGGCCTTGCGCGCCTCCTCCGGCGTCATACCGTTGATCGAGATCTCGCCCGAGGTGCTCTTTTCGAGATCGGCGATGACACGCAGGAAGGTGGTCTTGCCGCAGCCCGACGGGCCGATGAAAGAGACGAAATCGCCCTTGCGGACATCGAGATTGACATTGCTCAGTGCACTCACCGGGCCATCATTGGCCTGGTAGGTGAGACAGAGATCCTTGGCGGATACGACGGAGGGTGCTTGCATCAATGCGACCAGTCTTGTTTTCGCCGCGGGAACGCGGTTTGCGTGCTATTATTACCGCCGGTTTTATCGACGACACACTCCATGGAGGATGAGGATGGACGTGACATCAAAGCCCACCTGCCACATCGTTCGCCCCAATCATGCCTATGACGGCAAGCAGGGGCTGAGCTATTTCGCAGGCATCGCCGCCGAAACGGTCGGCGCCAAGGGCATCTGCATGCATCTGTTGACGATCCCGCCCGGCGTGCGCGCCAAGGCGCATCTGCACGAGGCGCACGAGACGGCGATCTACATGCTCTCCGGCGAGGCCCATACCTGGTACGGAGATCGGCTCGAGCATCACGTTATCGTCCATGCCGGCGAACTTTTCTATATCCCGGCCGGCGTGCCGCACCTGCCGGCGAACCTCAGCAGCACGCCGTGCACGGCGATCATCGCGCGCACCGATCCGAACGAGCAGGAAAGCGTCGTGCTTCTGCCGGAGTTGGACGCTTTGGTGCCAGCGTGAGGTCATTGGCATAGAGGCAGCGGTCCCCGGTTGATGGCCGTATCGTCATGCGCCATCGTCATACGCCGCTTGCCGGAATACCGCTCCGCGTCACCTTGCGCGGCGCGGTGATATCCTTCCACTGGGAAAGCGCCTTGCTGACAGCCGTGACCGGCTCGCGCCTGACGAATTCGCCGTGGCCCTCGCGGGTCTTGATCGCGCCTTCCTCGATCGCG
This sequence comes from Rhizobium sp. 01N447_2, assembly GCF_056399245.1. Lineage (NCBI taxonomy): Bacteria > Pseudomonadati > Pseudomonadota > Alphaproteobacteria > Hyphomicrobiales > Rhizobiaceae > Rhizobium > Rhizobium sp. 01N447_2. The sequence goes on along the minus strand of NZ_JBFTQY010000014.1, from coordinate 172,336 downwards.
ACGACGCCGCGCGTCAGCGTATAGCGCGGCAGGCCGGTCACTTCCTTGCCTTCGAAGACGTTGTAGTCGATCGCCGACTGCTGGGCCTTGGACGAAATGGTCTTGGAACGTTGCGGGTCCCAGACGACGATATCGGCATCGGCGCCGACAAGGATCGCGCCCTTCTTCGGATAGATGTTGAGGATCTTGGCAATGTTCGTTGAAGTGACGGCAACGAATTCGTTCATGGTCAGCCGGCCAGTGTTGACGCCATGCGTCCAGAGCATTGGCATGCGGTCTTCGAGGCCGCCGGTGCCGTTCGGGATCTTGGTGAAGTCGCCGACGCCGAAGCGCTTCTGCGCCGTGGTGAAGGCGCAATGGTCGGTGGCGACGACCTGCAGTGAGCCGGAGGCAAGCCCTGCCCAGAGTGAATCCTGATGCTGCTTGTTGCGGAAGGGCGGCGACATCACCCGGCGGGCCGCATGATCCCAGTCGGGATTGGAATATTCGCTCTCATCGAGCGTCAGGTGCTGAATCAGCGGTTCGCCATAGACACGCATGCCCTTGGCGCGGGCGCGGCGGATCGCCTCGTGCGCCTGTTCGCAAGAGGTGTGAACGATATAGACCGGGCAGCCGGCCATGTCGGCGATCATGATGGCGCGGTTGGTGGCTTCACCTTCCACTTCGGCCGGGCGGGAATAAGCATGCGCCTCGGGGCCGTTGTTGCCGTCGGCGAGCAGCTTTGCCGACATTGAGGCGACGACGTCGCCGTTTTCTGCGTGCACCAGCGGCAGGGCGCCGAGTTCGGCGCAGCGCTGGAAAGAGGCGAACATCTCGTCATCGTCGACCATCAGCGCACCCTTATAGGCCATGAAGTGCTTGAAGGTGTTGATGCCCTTATCGCGAACGATGGTCTCCATCTCCTCGAAGACCTGCTCGCTCCACCAGGTGACCGCCATGTGGAAGGAATAATCGCAATTGGCGCGGGTCGATTTGTTGTCCCACATGGTCAGCGCTTCGAGCAGCGACTGGCCGGGGGCGGGCAGGGCGAAATCGACCACCATGGTCGTGCCGCCGGAAAGGGCGGCGCGGGTGCCGCTCTCGAAATCGTCGGAAGAATAGGTGCCCATGAAGGGCATTTCGAGATGGGTGTGGGGATCGATGCCGCCGGGCATAATATAACAGCCGGAGGCGTCGAGTGTTTCGTCGCCGGAGAGATTCTGCCCGATCTCGATGATCTTGCCGCCGTCGATCTTCACGTCAGCCTTATAGGTCAGGTCGGCGGTGACGATGGTGCCGTTCTTGATGACTGTGGTCATGATCATTCCCCGTTCTTGTCTGTAGATTGGGCCGGCGAATAGAAGCCGAGCAGTTCTGAGCTGACCTCGATCCGGCCCTGTAAGGCGGCTAGAACCGTTTCGAGTACTGAGCGACGTTCGCGCGAGATTTCCTGGTTCCAGAAGCGCAGCACGGCATAGCCATTCACATTGAGCCATTCAGTTCGGCGCTGATCGGACACGCTATCGGCATGCTGGAAGCCGTCGACTTCGACGATCAATCGTTGTTCACGACAGAGGAAATCGACGATGAATGGGCCGAGGGGAACTTGCCTTGCAAACTTATAGCCGTTCAAGCGGCGGGCGCGGAGGTCGCTCCAGAGGTGGTATTCCTCTTCAGTTTCGTGGCGACGAAGCATTCTGGCCTGGTCGGTCTTGTTGGTGCGATGTTTCCGGATATCCTGCTTGATAATTTTCGTCGCGCCCGCAGCCCCCTCATCCGCCCTTCGGGCACCTTCTCCCCGAGGGGAGAAGGGGGAAGCCGCAACGTTCACCGTTCCCTTCTCCCCAGCGGGGAGAAGGTGGCCCGAAGGGTCGGATGAGGGGGCTCCGGGCGCGACATTAGCCATCACACCACGATCTCCGCCGTCTCGACCACCGCATGAAACAGCACATCGGCGCCCGCGGTCGCCCATTCCTTGGAGATTTCTTCCGCCTCGTTATGCGAGAGCCCGCCGACGCAGGGGCACATGACCATCGTTGCCGGTGCGACCTTGGCGGCCCAGCAGGCGTCGTGGCCGGCGCCGGAGATGATGTTCATGTGGCTGTAGCCGAGCCGCTCGGCGGCGTCGCGCACCGATGTGACCAGTTTGGGATCGAAGGTGATCGGCTCGAAGTGGCCGATCGCCTCGATGGAACAGCCGACGCCGAGTGCATCGGTGATCTCAGGCGCTTTCGCCTCGATCTTTGCCCGCATGCGGTCGAGCTTCTCCTTGTCGGGCGAGCGGATGTCGACGGTGAAGACGACCTTGCCCGGCAGGACGTTGCGGGAGTTTGGCGAGAAAAACACCTGGCCGACGCCGCCGACGGCGCCCGGCTGTTCGCTCATCGCCACGTCCTGGACCATTTCCAGGATGCGGGCCATGGCGAGGCCGGCATTGACGCGCAGGTTCATCGGCGTCGAGCCGGTATGGGCTTCCTTGCCGGTCAACGTGAATTCCAGCCACCAGAGGCCCTGGCAATGGGTGACGACGCCGATCTGCATTTCCTCGGCTTCGAGAATCGGCCCCTGCTCGATGTGATATTCGAAATAGGCGTGCATCTTGCGGGCGCCGACTTCTTCGTCGCCGACCCAGCCGATACGCTTCAATTCGTCGCCGAACAGATTGCCCTCGGGGTCCCTGCGATTATAGGCAAAGTCCAGGCTGTGCACGCCGGCGAAGACGCCTGACGCCAGCATGGCAGGGGCAAAACGCGCGCCTTCCTCATTCGTCCAATTGGTCACGACGATCGGATGTTTGGTCTTGATGCCGAGATCGTTCATCGTGCGCACGACTTCGAGGGCCGCAAGTACGCCGAGCACGCCGTCATATTTGCCGCCGGTCGGCTGGGTGTCGAGGTGCGAGCCGACATAGACGGGCAAGGCATCGGGATCGGAGCCGGGGCGGGTGGCAAACATCGTGCCCATGCGGTCAACACCCAAGGTCAAACCGGCATCGTCACACCATGTCTTGAAGAGGCTGCGGCCCTGCGCATCGGCATCCGTCAGCGTCTGGCGATTGTTGCCGCCTGCTATGCCGGGGCCGATCTTCGCCATGTCCATGAGACTGTCCCAGAGACGGTCGCCATTGACGCGCATGTTCTCGCCTGGTGCTGCCACCATTCTTTATGCCCTCACCTGTTTGCGGCAGTCATGCAAAGAGGCATGCCCGCCTGTTCCCGTGGTCCTTTCCTGCGCCCCCTTATTGGTTTTGTCGAGCGCCGGAAAATCGCCAGTTGCCTTTGTTTTACATCTGACGGATAATTTGACCGATTGGTAAACATTACAACTTCCACCGCCGGGCTCAAGACGAAAATCACGAAAATCGCCGATAAAAATGCGGGCAGTTGCTCAAGGAAGCGGCGAGGGTCGTCCCCAACCCAAACTTGAGCGAAGAAGTTGAATTTCAAGGGGAAACGACAGCCTGTGACCATACCGAGAGCAGCGAAAACCCTGAGGCGGACGCGAATCCAGGAAGAGAAGGAAGAGCAGATTCTGGAAGCGGCGCTCGATGTGTTTTCGGCAAGCGGCTTTCGCGGCTCAACAATCGACCAGATTGCCGAAGTGGCCGGCATGTCGAAACCCAACCTGCTCTATTATTTCCGCACCAAGGAAGCCATGCACCGGGCGCTGATCGACCGGGTGCTCTATACCTGGCTGGAGCCGCTCCGCGCCTTCGACGCCGAAGGCAATCCGGAGACGGAAATCCGCAGTTACATCCGCCGCAAGCTGGAGATGGCCCGTGATTTCCCCCGCGAGAGCCGGCTTTTCGCCAACGAGGTGCTGCAGGGCGCGCCGCATATCGAGGACGAGCTGAAGGGCCCGCTGAAGGAACTGGTCGACGAGAAGGCGGAGGTCATCCGCGCCTGGGCGAAATCAGGCAAGATCGTCAAATGCGATCCCTATCACCTGATCTTCTCCATCTGGTCGACGACGCAGCATTACGCGGATTTCGACGTCCAGGTGCGCGCGGTGCTGGGGCAGGAACATTCGGGCGAAGGGCGTTTCGAGGATGCGGCGCGGTTTCTGGAGCAGCTCTTCATCGGCGGGCTGCGACCGGATCCTCTTGGGGGGTGAGAGTTTTACCCTCTCCTCAGGAGCTGCACCCGGGCAAGAATATCCGTAACGCCTTCCATCGTATAAGGCTTCTGCAGCACGGGTGCGTCCGAGTGGCTGTTTGCCTGGGCGATGCCTTCCCCATAGCCCGTGGCAAAAACGAAGGGCACGCCATCAGCTGCCAGCCGGTCGGCAATCCCGAAACTCGTCTCCTCGCCAAGATTGACATCGAGAAGCGCCAGATCGAAGGACCGGCCGGCCAGAATTTCCATCGCCTCAGTGACACTTGGTGCCGTTGCGACGTCGGCGCCCAGGCGGCGCAGGATGTCCTCGCCATCCATGGCGATGATCAGATTGTTTTCCACCAACAGCACGTTCAGGCCAGAGAGCGGCTGATCGTCGGGAATCGTCTTGCGTCCGGTTGCTCCGACCGGAGGCGGATTTGACCGTTCGCTCGCCGGGCCGACGACATGTCGCGCCGGAATAGAGAAATCTGCCTCGAGCCCATCCCCGAGGTAGCGGACCTCCGCCTTGCCGCCGAGGTCATAGGGGATCGAGCGGCGGATGATCGTCGAACCGAAGCCATGGCGTGTGGGTTCGACAACGGGCGGACCATCCTTTTCGCGCCAGCCAATGCGCAGATTGCCCTCGTCGTCGCGCTGCCAGCCAAGTTGGACCGTGCCGCTGCCGGTGCCGGAAAGGCTGCCATATTTGGCGCTGTTGGTGATCAGCTCGTGGAAGACAAGGGCGGCGGTGGAAAAGGCGTGCGGTTCCAGCAGTACATCCTCGCCGCTCATCTGGATGCGTTGCGCACTTTTCCCGAGATAGGCGGCGGTCTCTGCCAGCAGCAATTGCCGGAGCGAAGCGGGCGCCCAGTGATCGCGGGTGATCTGGTCGTGGGCGCGCGCGAGCGACTGGATGCGGCCCTCGAGCTGGCGGATGTAGTCGCCAAGGCCGACCGACGTTGCCTGCGACTGCCGGATGATACCGGTGATGAGGCTCAATATGTTGCGGACGCGGTGGTTCAGCTCGGCGATCAGCAGCTCCTGGCGCTCGTTTGCCGTCTGGCGGGCTATGCTGACTTCGTCGGTGAGGCGCAACACCACCTCGATCAGTGTGACGCGGATCGTTTCGGCGACACGGCGCTCGGCCTCCGTGAAGGCGAGGGAGCGGCCACGCACCAGTTCCGACCAGGCTTCGAAACTCTTGCGCGGCGTCAGCCTCGGGCCATTCGGCCCGTATTCCACCGGCTTGTGCGGGTCGCCGCCCCAGCGGACGGTGCGCACCAATTCCTGACGGAAAAGCACGACATAATCGCGCGGCGAACGCGAGATCGGGATGGCGAGCATGCCTGCCACCGCATCGTCGACCTCAAGATCCGGATAGGCTTCCGTGAGCCTGTCCACGGCATAAATGCGGCCGGTGGCGCTGCGGTTGAGGTGGCGGACGAGGGCTGCGAAGCCTCTCTCGTCCAGGCCGATTCCGGCAAGGGCCAGGCGACCGTTGATCCAGACGCCGATCCCGTCGGCAGGAATGGCATCGGCGAGCGCTTCGATCAGCCAGGCAGGATCGTCGAGCAGGCTCGCATTGTCTGCCACGGAGGTGAGAAGCCGGTCGGCAATGCGGCGCGCCTTGGTCTCGTAGTCGAGAGCCAGCCGCCGTTCGCGGCTTTCAAGGCGCGAAGCAAACATCTGACCGAAGAGTTCGGCGGTGGAGCGGCTTTGGGCCGAAGGCAGACGCGGGCCGTAGTGATGGCAGGCAAACAGGCCCCAGAGCTTGCCATCCACGACGATCGATATGGAAAGCGAAGCGCCAACGCCCATGTTTTTCAGATATTCGATATGGATCGGCGAGACCGAACGCAATACCGACATGGAGAGGTCGAGCGGCTGACCGTGCTCGTCGCGCTGCGGCAGGATCGGGACCGCGACGGCGTCGACATCGGCAATGATGCGGAACAGGTTGCGCAGATAAAGCGCGCGCGCCTGTACCGGAATGTCGGAAGCCGGATAGTGCAGCCCGAGGAATGATCCGATGCCGGCCCGGGTGGCTTCCGCCACCACTTCGCCGGAACCGCTTTCGTCGAAACGATAGACCATGACTCGATCGAAACCGGTGAGCGCCCGCGCCTGTCTTGCACCCTCACGGAAGAAAGCTTCCAGTGTTTCGGTGTGGTCGAGGCGGGACATCATGCTGCGCATGGAGAGCGACGCGGCGTCGTGCCTGTCTTCCTGGCAGCGCTCGCCTTCGATGATGACCTGACCTCCGTTCAGGTGCACGGCAAGGTCGAACCTGTTTTGATCGGGAATCAGGGCAGTGCCGAAAATGCGCTCGACAACGTCGGAACCGCGCAGCGTGGTAAGCTTGTTGCGGATTGCGTGGAGTGCCTCGGGTGTGATCAGAGAGATAACGGGACGGCCGAGCGCGTCGGCCTGCGCAACACCAAGGAACTCCGCCAGATTTGCGGAGGCGCGCGTGACAATCCAGTCCGAGGATACCGCCAGGAGAAAGCCGAAGGGCTGGACCGAGCCGAGCTGGTGGATCGGCTCACGGTCGCAATTGGTGAGATCGACCGGTTCGTGCGTGCCGTTCATGGGACGGCTTCCAATTCGGCTTGCCCGGCTTTGAGGAAGAGCTTGAAGACATCGCGGGCTGCGGCGACAGCCGCATCGGGATCCTCCACTTTGCTCGCGTCAAGACGATCCATAAAAAGCCGCATGGCGCCCTTCGGGCCTTGGGGGCTCAGGTAGCTGTTGGGCAAGTAGTCGGGCACGACCTTGGCGAGCAGCGCGCCGCCGAGCTTGGAGCCTTCAAGAACATAGGCGGCACCCCAGACCGCTGCTTCGCTGCGCAATGCCGGTTGCGGAAGCAATACCGGCAATCGATCATCGAGTTCCCTTATGTCGGCAGCCAATAGATGCGCGCGCCTTCGCTCCGGCCAGTCCGGCAGCAGACGGCCGATTCCTCCATTCTCAAGCGCATGTTCGATAGCCGGTACGACCCGCGCATGCGCGCGCAAGAAAGCCTTATAATCGTGGGTGCGTGAGAGGTTGAAACTGCCGAAGAGGGTGTCCACCGCGGCGTGGCAATCTGCAGTTTGTACGCGGAGGGCGCTGCGAAGTAACATGCTGACGTTTTTCCGAGTGATATGGCGGCCGTCCAAAAAGGACGGTGAATGAGCGGATATACTGCGGCATCGCGTTATTTCCAGAGAAACGCCTAGGAAGAACATAGGTTTCTCGTCGCTCGCAGACACGCGGCGAGCGCGTCAGCCCATCATTGCTAGCAGTCCCGCAGCGAGTGTATCGATCGCGAGCCGCACCTTCGGCAGCATGACCGGCGAGCGCAGCCAAACGGCATGGGCATCGAAGACATTGGCCGGTTCGTGCTTCAACACCTGAATGAGCCGGCCTGCCAGCACCTCCTCGCGGACCAGCCAGCAGGGGAGCCAGGCAAGACCGCGCCCGGCGACGGCCGCATCGGAAATCGAAGCGAGGTCGTCGAGCCGCAGTCGCGCCTGTGGCGCCAGCCGCCGCCCGGGATCGGCTGCAGTCGGAAAGATCCAACCCTTGTCATCATCGCCCCGCCTGTAGACGATGCCTTCATGCCGCGGAATATCGAAGACCGTCTGTGGCGCGCCATGTTTTTCCAGATAGGCGGGCGATGCGCAGACCGTCATGCGCTGGCGGGCAATCGCCCGGGCCATCAGATCCGGATTGTCCTTCAGCGGCCCGTTGCGGATGACAAGATCGAACCCGTCCTCGAGCAGGTCGACGATACGGTCGTTGAAGGAAAGGTCGAGTTCGAGGTTCGGATGTTCATCGAGCAGGCGTGCGAGGATCGGCGCGATGCAATGGCGGCCGAAAAGCACGGGCATCGAGATGCGCAATCGGCCGCGTACGTCACGCCGGCCGGATTCCAGCATGGCTTCCCCGAGGCGGATTTCCTCAACCGCCCGCAAGCAGCGCTCGTAGAAGAAGCGGCCTTCCTCGGTAAGGCTCTGCATGCGTGTCGTACGGTTGAAGAGGCGCACGCCGAGACGCTGTTCCAGACGTGCGATCGTCTTGCCGACGGCCGAACGCGTGAGATGGAGCCGCTCGGCGGCAGCCGAAAAGCCACCTGCCTCGACGGCTTCGACAAAGATCGAGATACCCTTCAGCTGTTCCATTTGTTTCCTCTTTGGAACCATTCTGGTGAATTAATATCGCAACTGGTGCGAAATATTCAACGATATCCTTGTCCTCCCCGCAATGAACAAGGAGCAAGGCAATGCAAACAACACGGCAATGGCAGATCGATGCGGTTGGGCCGGAGCGCCAGCTGACGATCGGCGAGCGGAGGCTCGAACCGGTTTCGGGAAACAGGGTTCTGGTCCGGACGGAAGCTGTCTCGCTCAATTTCCGCGACCGGCTGGTGATGGAGAGCGGCATGGGGTTGCCACTGCAATTTCCCTTCGTGCCGGCTTCCGATATGGCGGGGGTCGTCGAGGCAGTCGGACCCGAGGTCAGCCGTTTCAAGCCGGGCGATCGGGTCATCTCGACGTTTTCGCCCGACTGGATCGACGGACGCGGGTTAGGCGATGCGCGCACGCCACCTTACAAGACGCGCGGCGGCTTTTATCCCGGCGTCCTCTCGCAATACACCGTGCTTTCCGAAGAATGGTATTCACGCGCGCCTGACACGCTCGATGCGGCGCAGGCGAGCACCTTGCCCTGCGCCGGGCTGACTGCCTGGTTCGCACTGATCGAACGCGGCGGTCTGAAGGCCGGCGACAAGGTGCTGGTGCAAGGCACAGGCGGGGTGGCGCTCTTCGGTCTGCAGATCGCCAAGGCGCATGGTGCGGAGGTCTTCATCACATCAGGTGGCGCAGAGAAGCTCGAGCGTGCCGTTGCCCTTGGCGCCGATCACGCGATCAACCGCCATGAGGGCGACTGGGTGGAACAACTCTATCAGTTGACCGGCGGCTATGGCGCCGATCACGTGCTTGAGATCGTCGGCGGCCCGCATCTCGGCCAGGCGTTGAAGGCGGTGGCGATCAATGGCCGCATTTCCGTCATCGGCGTGCTCGAGGGGTTCGAGGTTTCCGGCCCGGCCGGCCCGCTGCTGCTCAAGGCGCCTGTCGTGCAGGGCATTTCCGTCGGCCATCGCCGTGCGCTTGAAGATCTGGTGCGGGCAATCGACCAGACCGGGCTGAAGCCTGTGATCGACAAGCGCTACGCCTTCGACGAATTCCCTGAGGCACTCGATCATCTCTATCGCGGACCTTTCGGCAAGGTGGTCGTCGAGTTCTGACGGTCGCGATTTTCCCTTCTCCCCGCTGCAGTAATTGTAGGGGGAGACGGGAGGCCATCAGGCGGCAGCGGGGATGCCTTGTTCGAAGGCGAAGCCTTCATCGGCCCAGCCGGTCATGCCGCCGATCATCAGCTTGGCCTGGAGGCCGAGATTGGCGAGCCGGAAGGCAGCCTTGTCGGCGCCGTTGCAGTGCGGACCGGCGCAATAGACGACGAATAGGGTATCGCTTGCCCATGTCGACATTCGATGCGCCGTCATCTTGCCGTGCGGCAGGTTGATGGCTCCGGGAATGTGGGATTCTGCGAAGAGCTGCGGCGAGCGCACGTCGAGGAGAACGAAATCGACTTTCCCGGCCGCAAAGGCGGCATGCACGTCCGAGCAATCGGTTTCGAAAGCGAGCTTGGCGGCAAAGTGAGCGACAGCGGCATCCGGGGCTGCAGCAGGTATTTGGGAAACGGGGCTTGGCATCGGTTTTTCCTTTTTCTGAAGTTGCCGCCCGGTATCGCCGATGCTAAAGCTTTGCGAAATTGGCCATCATGACCGACAGCGTAAAGATCATGCCAAACTCATCGTCGCAGCAGACCAAAGGACCGCTGGTCGCCGCACTAGCCTATGACGGGCTCTGCACATTCGAATTCGGCATCGCCTACGAGGTCTTCGGCCTGCCACGGCCGGAAATGGGCGAAGACTGGTATCGTTTCTCGGTCTGCGGCATCGAACCGGGTCCGCTTCGCGCTGCGGGAGGGCTGACGGTCGCAGTCGACAAGGGACTGGAAGTGCTTGACGAAGCGGACCTGATCGTCGTGCCGGGTTGGCGGTCGATCGATGCCGCCGTTCCCGAGCCGCTGGTTTCAGCACTCCAGGCAGCGCATGAACGCGGTGCACGAATCATGTCGCTTTGCTCGGGTGTTGCCGTTCTTGCCGGGTCGGGTCTGCTAGCGAACCGCAGGGCGACGACGCATTGGCGTTATGTCGCCTTGATCGCCGCGCGTTATCCCGATATCGCACTCGATGCCGACGTTCTCTACATGGACGAAGGCAGCCTGCTGACGGCGGCGGGCAGTGCTGCCGGCATCGATCTCTGCCTGCATGTGGTGCGCGGCGATTTCGGTTCGGAAGCCGCAAACAGCGTTGCCCGCCGCCTCGTCGTGCCGCCGCACCGCGAAGGTGGACAGGCGCAGTTCATTCACGCGCCGGTTCCCGAGGAACGCGAGGGCATCCGCCTCGGGCCGCTGATCGAATGGATGCGCGAAAGCCTTTCCGAGGAGCAGCCGATCAGCCTGCTTGCGAAAAGAGCGGGCATGAGCATGCGCACCTTCCAGCGGCGCTTCGAAGCGACGACGGGCCTCAGCGTCGGCGAATGGCTGCTGAAGGAGCGGCTGCGGCATGCCCGCGATCTGCTGGAGAAGGAACTTGCCGTTTCGCTCGACGACATCGCCGCCGCCAGCGGCTTTGGAACACTGGCGACGATGCGGCATCATTTCCGCAGGCGGCTCGGGACGAGCCCCAATGCCTATCGGAAGTCATTCGGCGGTTAGACTGGCCCTGACGCTTCGAATGTTGGCGACAGGATACAACGCCGCGGATCGATCTACTCCGCGGCGTTGCAGATTCTTACTCCGCCGCCTGGCGCGCCATCGGGTTGTTCGGGTGCGTGGTCCAGTTGGCGTAGTTGGGGTCGACGACCCGGCCGGTGCGTTTGTCGAGGGCGCCGGCGGGAAGCTGCTCCATGGTGATGCAGTTCTCGACCGGGCAGACGCTGACGCAGAGATTGCAGCCGACGCATTCCTCGTCCATCACCTCGAAATGGCGAGCGCCATCGACGAAGTTGGTGATCGCCTGGTGCGAGGTGTCCTCGCAGGCGATGTAGCAGCGGCCGCATTTGATGCAGGCGTCCTGATTGATCTTCGCCTTGGCGATGTAGTTGAGGTTCAGATACTGCCAGTCAGTGACGTTGGGCACGGCGCGGCCGGTGATGTCGTCGAGACTGCGGTGGCCCTTTTCGTCCATCCAGTCGGAGAGGCCAGTGATCATCTCCTGGACGATCTTGAAGCCGTAGGTCATCGCCGCAGTGCAGACCTGAACGTTGCCGGCGCCGAGGACGAGGAATTCGGCCGCGTCGCGCCAGGTGGTGATGCCGCCGATGCCCGAGATCGGCAGGCCGTAGGTTTCGGGATCGCGGGCGATCTCGGCCACCATGTTGAGTGCGATCGGCTTCACCGCCGGGCCGCAATAACCGCCATGGCTGCCCTTGCCGCCGACCGTCGGGTTGGGGGCGAAGTTGTCGAGATCGACGGAGACGATCGAATTGATCGTGTTGATCAACGAGACGGCATCGGTGCCGCCGGCCTTGGCGGCGCGGGCGGGGCGGCGGACATCGGTGATGTTGGGCGTCAGCTTGGTGATGACGGGCATGCGGGTGTACTGCTTGCACCAGCGCACGACCATCTCGATATATTCCGGCACCTGACCGACCGCGGAACCCATGCCGCGCTCGGACATGCCATGCGGACAGCCGAAATTGAGCTCGATGCCGTCGGCGCCGGTCTCTTCGACCAGCGGCAGGATCGCCTTCCAGGCCTCTTCCTCGCAGGGCACCATGATCGAGGCGATCAGTGCCCGATCCGGCCAGTTCATCTTCACCTGCTTCATTTCCCGCAGGTTGGTGTAGAGGTCGCGGTCGGTGATGAGCTCGATATTGTTCAAACCGAGTAGACGGCGGTCGGCGCCCCAGATCGCGCCGTAGCGCGGGCCGTTGACGTTGACGACGGGCGGGCCTTCCTCGCCCAGCGTCTTCCAGACCACGCCGCCCCAGCCGGCCTTGAAGGCGCGCTCGACATTGTAGGCCTTGTCGGTCGGCGGCGCCGATGCCAGCCAGAACGGGTTGGGGGACTTGATGCCGACGAAGTTATTGCGGAGATCAGCCATTGTTCATTCTCCCCTTCAAGCAACCGCGACAGCCGGAGCGGCTGCGGCATTAAGGGCACGAGTGATGGATTCGGCCGCATCGCGGCCATGGGCGACGGCGGAGACGGTGAGGTCGTTGCCGCCGAAGACGCAGTCGCCGCCGGCCCAGACGCCGTCGAGCGAGGTGCGGCCTTCCGCATCGATGGCGATACGGCCGCTCTCCATGCGCAGCTGACCCAGGCCCGAGGCTTCGAAGGTCTGGCCGATTGCCTTGAAGATCTGGTCGGCGGCAATCACGCCGGTCTCGCCGGTGCCGACGAGGCGGCCATCGACGATTTTGGTGTATTCCACCTCGATCGCGGCGACCTTGCCGTCCTGCGACAGGATCGATTTCGGCGCCAGCCAATGGCGGATGATGACGCCCTTGGAGCTTGCCAGATCCTGCTCGTATACGGAGGCGTTCATGTGCTCCTTGCCGCGACGGTAACAGATCGTCACCTCCTCGGCGCCGAGCAGCTTCGCCTGCACCGCGGCGTCGATCGCCGTCATGCCGCCGCCGAGAACGACGACGCGGCGGCCGATGGCGATTTCGCCCTTGTCTTCGGCCTGGCGGAGTGCCGCGATGAAATCGACGGCGTCATCGACGCCTGCAAGGTTCTCGCCTTCGACACGCAACGCGTTGACGCCGGCAAGGCCGATGCCGAGGAAGACGGCGTCATACTGCGCCTGCAGATCGGCAAGCGAGAGATCCTGGCCGAGACGCTGCCCATGCCGGACCTCGATGCCGCCGATCGAGAGGACGTAGTCGACTTCCCTCTGGGCGAAATCGTCGACCGTCTTATAGGTGGCGATGCCGTATTCGTTGAGGCCGCCGGATTTTTCCCTGGCGTCATAGATGACGACCGAATGGCCCTTGACGGCCAGGCGATGGGCGGCGGCAAGTCCGGCAGGACCGGCGCCGATGACGGCGATCGTCTTGCCAGTCGGTTCGGCCCTGGCATAGAATTGCTTGTCGGCCTGCATGGCGGCATCGGTGGCGTAGCGCTGCAGGCGGCCGATCTCGACGGGCCGCTCTTCAGCCGTGTTGCGCACGCAGGCCTGCTCGCAGAGTTCTTCGGTGGGACAGACGCGCGCGCACATGCCGCCGAGAATGTTCTGGTCGAAGATCGACTTTGCCGAACCGATCGGATTGCCGGTCGAGATCTGGCGGATGAACAGCGGAATGTCGATCGAGGTGGGACAGGCCGTCATGCACGGCGCGTCATAGCAGAAATAACAGCGGTCGGCGGCGACCAGCGCCTCATGATTGTCGAGGCGTGGATGTAGATCGGAAAAATTAGCATCATACTCGGCGGGCGAAAGCCGGCCGGCATGGATCCCGGTTTCCAGTCGTTCCATTGAAGTTCCCTCATTATTGGTAAACGGCCTGTGAGGGAAGCGTAACTCAGGTTTAAAAATTTATCAAACGGTAAAATTTTGACGATTTTCCCTTGCTGCCTCGCAAGTAATCCGCTGTTTTTAAAGGGAAAATTTATTCGACCTACATCGGTGAAACGGCTGAGCACGCGATGAGGGAAGGGCATCCGAAAAAAGATTCAAAAAAGTCGAATTTTTTTCGGATGGAAGGGAACCAAAGTTTAATGTCGCCGTTATTGCGATATCCGGATGGTGATCGCATCGACCCAACATGCGCGCCCCCAACCCACTATCCGGACGTACTCACGGTCCCCTCCCGGTGAGTGAAGACAGCCGGTGCGCCGCCCTCGCACCGGCTGTTTTTCGGTTCTCGGCTGTCTCCAGGGCTTTCACACCCGCTTGAAGATCTCGAATTCGGTTTCCGGAATGGTCAGACGGTATTCGATGCGGCCGGGAATGAGGTGCAACTCCGCTTTGCCATTGACTGACGAAGGCACGACACGCTCCAGCACTGTGCGGCCGAAGCTGTTGTCGCTGAATTCGTGGACTTCCGACTGATCACGCAGAACTTCCGCCCAGGCGACTTCGATCGCCTTCCTGTCGTTGATCGTGGCTTCGCGGCAATTCAGCGTGATGGAGGCAGCGCCGCCTGATATCGCGCCGAAGGAGGCGGAGTTGACAATGAGTTCGTGGAGGGCGAGCCCGAGATGCACGGCGGCATTCGGTGTCAGATGAGCGTTGATGCCATAGATCGGCATGGAGCCGGCCGTCTCCGGCCAATAGGGGGCGAACTGCTTTTCGGCGAGTTCGAAGAGATAGGCGCCGCGCCAGCTCGAATCCGTGATCAGGTCCTGCGAATTGGAAAGCGATTGCAGCCGTCCGCGGAACTTGAGGAGGAAGCTATCGAGAGAGAGCGTGTTGCGCGCCGTCTGCGTGGCAATGCCCTGGATGATGGCGAGAAGGTTCTTCGAGCGGTGAGAGAGTTCGCGCAGCAGCGATTTCAGAACTTTTTCGCGATGCCGGCTTTCGGTGACTTCAGTCATGACGGACAGAAGTCCATGTGCGCCGTGTTCGCCGGTGCGCTGGATCTTCAGTTCATAAGTGCGCCTTTCGCCGTCGACATCGATCTCGACCTCGGCATTGTTGGGGATGCCGGTTTCCAGCACCTTGTGTTTCAGCGCTGTCAGATATCGCCCATGGGCGTCGCCGAAAAGGGCGGCGTCGCTGCCGCCGGGCATAAAGAGCGCTGCGAAATGCGGCGGCAGATTTTCGGCGTAGAAGATCGACAGTCGGGCGTCCTGGCAGAGGATCGAAATCCCGGCGCTGCCGAGCGCGCGTTCCATCATTGCGGCTTTGCCTTCGAAGGTGAAAGGCATGCCGGACAATGGTTCAGTCGTATTCACTCGGCCGCCTTTCCTTGTGACATCTTGAACGTCGCTGAAGGGAGCGCCCTTACAGACACCGCCTGCCAACTCTAGAACAAAGCGCTGCAAAAAACCGTTAAAGCCACCGGAGCGTCCCGGTAGCACCGGAACGCCTGCTTTGGCGATTTGGTTCCGAAGGCCGGAAAATTGCGTCTCAGGCGGCTACTCTGGTCGATTCATTGAAGAAAAGAGCCTGGCTGATCAGCGCCTTGACCATGTCGGGATTGAAGGGCTTGGTGACAAGGAAAGTCGGTTCCGGGCGCTCGCCGGTCAGAAGCCGTTCCGGGAAAGCGGTGATGAAGATCACCGGCACGCTCGACGTCTTGAGGATGTCGTTGACTGCGTCGATACCGGAGCTGCCGTCGGCAAGCTGGATGTCGGCCAGCACCATGCTCGGCTTGGTCTTATTGTAGAGCGCCACGGCCTCGGCATGTGTACGGGCAATGCCGGTGACGCGGTGGCCGAGGCTCTCGACCATCTGCTCGATATCCATGGCGATCAGCGGTTCGTCCTCGATGATCATGATATCGGTTGCGACCTGACGAGAAATCTCCTGCGACGCCACGTCGAGCAGATGCATGACATCCTGTTCTTCAGTTTCCAGGATTTCGGCGATTTCAGCGACGCGGAAATTCTCTACGGAGGCGAGCAGGAAGGCCTGACGGGCGCGCGGCGAAACCTTGGAAAGGTTCAGCGTGGCGCGTTGCTCCCAGGCATAAGGCGAGGTCGGCTCTGGAATCTGGACTGCGGTGGAACCAAACAGTTGCGTGAACAGTTTGTAGAGTGCGACCCGGTCATTCGCCGTATCCGGGAAAATCGACAGATCGGCGATGATGGCTTCGAGAACGGCGGCGACGTAAGCGTCGCCCGAAGTCTGAGTGCCGGTAAGGGCGCGGGAATAGCGGCGCAGATAAGGAAGGTGCGGCGCAATCCGAGTAGAAAGTGTCATTAATGGCTCCTGCATACAGGCCGGCATTGGCTTCAATGAGCGGTTAACGTCGCCTTGATAAAAAAGTTCCGGAACGGCAGGAACTTTTTTCGTCGCGCCGCATTATTCCAGCCGACGAAGAAAGGGCGTAGCGTTTTGACCCATGCAGCGGCAAATACCAGCGACATCGACAATCGAACGTTTGATGTCGATGGTTGAAATCGTTTTTGATCCCATCCACGCCCCTCGACACGCCCCTCGAACAGACAACCGGCGAGAAGACGAATTGATGACTACACGCAAGAAAGAAGCAGCCGATCAGCGAAAGCTGGAGCTGCGGGCAAGCGACATCCTGGACCCGAACAACCAGATCGGCGTCAGGCTGCGGTCGCTTTATGCGGCTGCACAGGATGAGGCGATCCCCGATCGTTTTCTCGACCTTCTCGAAAAGCTCGACCATGCTGAAATGATGGCTTCTGCCAAGATGGCCGAATAGGATCGCCGCATGGAAGACAAATCGCAACCCAGCTTCAAGCGGGAACTGCTGGCGGCACTCCCAAGTCTTCGCGCTTTCGCGATCTCGCTCATCGGGCGGCACGACCGTGCCGACGATCTCGTCCAGGACACCATCATGAAAGCCTGGGCCAAACAGGATCATTTCGAGATGGGCACCAATATGAAGGCCTGGCTCTTTACGATCCTGCGCAACGAACTCTACAGCCAAATGCGCAAGAGCGGCCGTGAAGTGCAGGACAGCGACGGGCTGTTCACCGAATCGATGGCGATGCACCCCTCGCAATATGGCGCTCTCGATCTGCAGGACTTCAAGAAGGCGCTCGACCAACTGCCGCCGGATCAACGCGAGGCGATCACCCTCGTCGGCGCCTCGGGCTTTTCCTACGAAGAGGCGGCCGAAATCTGCGGCTGTGCCGTGGGCACCATCAAGAGCCGCGTCAACCGGGCCCGCCAGCGGCTGCAGGAGTTGCTGCAGATATCAGGCGAGGCCGATTTCGGCCCCGACGCGACCTCGGCGCCGCTGACATCGAAAGCGTTCGCATTCTGACAACAGTTATATTTGGGAGGAAAGCCGGTCGCCCTTCGGGGCGCCGGCTTTTTTGCGTTGCTTGTTATGTCATTGATATAATTGCGAGTATGCGCCCCTCATCCGCCTGCCGGCACCTTCTCCCCGCAGGCGGGGCGAACGGACATGCAGTGCCGGCTTGCTCAATCTTGACGCTCCGTTTGGCACGTCCCCTCTCCCCGTTTTTTACGGGGAGAGGGTTAGGGTGAGGGGCAGCCGCTTGCCGCATACCCCAACCATCAATCCTCGCGCTTCGATCCCACCAGATTGGCTGCGACAATTGCCGCCAGAACACCGGCGGTCAGGAGCGGCTGGGCACGGATAAGGCCGAGCCCGACCGTTGCCAGCGATTCCAGCGCCGCGCGGCGTTCCCGGGCGCGGCGCGCTTCCCGGGCGTTGGTGATTGACATTACCACCAGCGCGATGATGGCGATCAGCAGCGCGCAGGCGGCCAGGAAAAGAGCAGCGCCGACCGGGCCGTATATGCCGGCGAGCCAGATGGCGCCGGCAGTGACGACCAGCGCGTAGGCAGTAAGGAGGAAGAGCACGGCAAGCGCAATGAAGATGCCATTGCGCTTGGCGCGCCCAACGGTTCGGTGCACGCTTGTGCCCGTCAATAGGCTGAGGATCGAGAAGAGCATCGCGCTTCCTCAGCGCCGGGCGAGGAAGGCGATGGCAAGGCCGAAAGCGGCTGCAGCGCCGATGGTTGCTAGCGGATGCTTGCGCACCGTCTCACGCATTTCCGTCGCTCCACGCTCATAGCCGTGCTGCAATTCGCGCAGCAGATCCTCGCTGCGGCCGAGCAGTTCCTCGTAGCCGGCACCGGCCTGGCTACGGATTTTCTCGCCCTGGTGGCGCGAGCTCTTGCCGACGAGGCGCGTCAGTTCTGCGAGTTCGTCGCGTAGCGCTTCGATCTGCTCCTCGATGCCGGATTCCAGATTGTGGAAGGTGCCGTTGCGGCGGCTGCGGCCGGACTGGAAGATAGAATAGCTCATGGCTTTCTCCATTGGCTGGGGCGCGCACAAGCCCGCCTGTTTCGCACGAGGGTCACCACCGTCCGTTGCATGAATGATATCGCCCGGCATTGACCCAGATCATGCCGGAAACGTGCCGGGCGATCAAAAGTTCCGCTCGCGCGGTGCTCAGGGGCGGGAAACGGCGCTGTGGGCGAGCACGAAGGGCGTGCCATCGGCCGGCACCTGGTTGATGCGCAGCGCGCAGCCGAACACCGAGAGCATCGTTTCGTTCGTCAGCACGTCAGCGATGCTGCCGGCGGCCGCGAGCCGGCCGGATTTCATCAGCACGATGCGGTCGGCAAAGAGCGCCGTCAGGTTGAGATCGTGCATGACGGCGATGACACCGCCGCCGCGTTCGCAGAAATTGCGGGCAAGCGTCATGATGGTCAGCTGATGGCTGATGTCGAGGCTCGAGACCGGCTCGTCGAGCAGCAGCCAGCATGGCTTGCCGTCGACGACGGGCTCGGCGATCTGGCAGAGCACGCGGGCAAGCTGCACGCGCTGCTGCTCGCCGCCGGAGAGCTCCTGATAGAAACGGCCTTCGAAGCCGGTCAAGTCGACGGAGGCCAGTGCTGAGGCCGCCGTCTGCTCGGCCGTGTCGGGATGCAAGTTGAGGCCCGAAGTCAGGCCCATGCGGACGATCTCGCGCACGGTGAACGGAAAGGAGATCGTGCTTGCCTGCGGCAGCACGCCACGAATGGCGGCAAGCTGCCAGGGTTTCAGCCTCTTCACCTCGTCGCCGCCGATCCGCACCGAGCCGACATAGGCAAGTTCGCCGGAGATGGCTTTCATCATCGTCGTCTTGCCGGAACCATTCGGCCCGGCAATCGCCGTCAGTTCGCCGGCCTTTGCCGTGAATGCGACGTCGCTGATGATGGTTTTGCCGGAAAGGCGCACGGAGACGCCGGAAACTTCGATCATCTCAATGTCACTCACGGGGGTCACTCACGACTCACAGGGCAAGGCGCGAACGCTGCCTCAGCAGGATCCACAGGAAGAACGGCCCGCCGACTGCCGCGGTGATGATGCCGATCGGCAGCTCGGCCGGGGCGACCAGGGTGCGTGCCAGGACGTCCGCGAAGATCAGCAGGGAGCCGCCGAGAAGAGCTGCGGCCGGCAGCAGGAAACGATGGTCGGGGCCGATCGCCATGCGCAGGATATGCGGCACGACGATCCCGACGAAGCCGATGCCGCCGCTGACGGCGACGGAGGCGCCGGTCGCCGCGGCGACGCCGACGATCGCGACATTCTTCAGCCGCTGCACCGGCACCCCCATATGAAAGGCGGCCGCCTCGCCGAGCGTGATGGCATTGAGGCCGCGGGCCATGAAGGGCAGGGCGGTGAAGGACAACAGGACGATCGGGCTGGCAGCGGCGATCTTCGTCCACGTAGCGCCGGCAAGCGAGCCCATGCTCCAGAAGGTCAGGTCGCGCAACTGCTGGTCGTTGGCCATGTAGATCAGCAGCCCCGTGATGGCGAGGGCGAGTGCGCCGAGCGCGATGCCGGCAAGCAGCATCGTTGCCACCGAGGTCTGGCCATGACGGGTGGCAATCCTGTAGAGCAGCAGCGTCGTGACGAGGCCGCCGCCAAAAGCGGCCGCCGGCAGAGCGTAGATGCCGAGAAGCGCCTGAAGCGGAGCAGCGATGCCGCTGCCGAGCACGATCATCGCGACTGCGCCGAGGCTTGCACCGGATGAGACGCCGACGAGGCCGGGATCGGCCAGCGGATTGCGGAACAGGCCCTGCATCACCGTACCGGAGACAGCAAGCGAGGCGCCGATCAGGAAGCCGAGGATCGCCCTTGGCAGGCGGATATCGAAGATGATGATCCGGTCACGCGTGCTAAGCGCCGTCTCGGAGCCGGCCATGTTGCTGATGACGTCGAGGATCGAGGCATCCGAGGCGCCTGTCGTCACCGAAAACAGCATCGAAAAGACCGAGCCGACGACGAGCAGCGCGATCGCCAGCAAGGCGAGCCGCGTCCTGTCGCCTGCCTGCCTGATTTCGCGGATGTCCGGCATCGGAAATGGTCGCCTTCGTTCCGTCATGGCTTGCGGCAGGGCCATGATCAGCCCCCGTAGATCGCCGTGTTGAGCTCACGCGCGGCGGCTGCGGTGCGCGGGCCGAAGCCGAGCAGGTAGACGCCATCCATTCGGATGATCGCTTCCTTCTCGCCTGCCGGCGTCAGTGCGATCGCCGGCTGAGCCAGCAGGTCCTCGTTCTTGGTGCCGGCGCCATCGCCGCGGTTCATCATCAGGATGATGTCGGGCTTGGCTTCGATGATCGCCTCGTCCGTCAGCGGCTTGTAGCCCGGGAATGCGCCGACGGCGTTGATGGCGCCGGCGAGCTTGACGATGCCATCGGCGGCCGTGCCAGTGCCCGATGCCATGATCCGGCCGTTCTGGGCGCTGAGGATGAAGAGAACGCGCTTGCGCTCGGCCTCCGGGCGCTTTTCGGCATCGGTGATCGCCGCGTCGAGATCGGCTGCGACCTTTTCTTCAAGCGCCTTCGCCTTGTCGGGCACGCCAAGCAGCGTGCCGACGCGGTCGATCTTGGCGATGATACCGTCGCGGGTAAAGGCGCTCGGCACGGTCTCGAAGGGCACGCTGGCATTCTTCAGCACGGTCAGCGCTTCCTGCGGGCCTGAACCTTCGACGGCGATGATCGCCGTCGGGTTCATGGCGAGGATGCCTTCCGGCGAGAGCGCGCGCATGTAACCGACGTTGGGCAGCTTCAGCGCCGCCTCCGGATACATGCTCGTGGTGTCGCGGGCAATCAGCCGGCTTTCTTCGCCGAGCGCATAGACGATCTCGGTGATGTCGCCGCCGACCGAAACCAGGCGCGAGGTGTCGAGCTTCTTTTCGTCAGCATGGGCTGCGCGGACGAAGGCGAAGCCTTCGTCCGTCGGCGCCATCGGGATCAGCGGCAGCGCCATGACGGCCGCCGTCAGGGCTAGTTCCCAAGCACGGATCCGGCGCAGATTGTTACGCATCGTCATCGTTGCGATCCTTATGCTGCCACGCTTGCTGCCCGCGGCAGGTTTTCCATGATCTCGCGCCATGCGGCGCGTTCGTCGGAACCTTCCTGCCGCTTGCCGAAGAACTGGATGATCATCTCGCCTTCGGCATTGTAAGCCTCCAGCGAGGTGACGTGGCCGTCCGTGGTCGGCTTGCGCACGGCCCAGGTCTCGGCGATGTGATCCTGGCGCAGATGCAGATGGAAGGTCGGGTCCATGATATTGATCCACGGTCCCATCGACTGCACGTTGAAGATCGGGCCGGAATGGATCTGGACGATGCCGTCATTGGCGACGAAGCACATGATCGGCAGGCCAGATTTCACAGAGGCATGCATCATCCCTGCCGTCGCGCTGTTGTCGAGCTTCCAGGCATAGTCGTCGCCGACAGTGCGCACGGCCGCCTGGCGGCCGATCTTCAGGCGCTTCAGCATGCCGAAGAACTGGTGCGTATCGGTGAGCTTGCTCCAGTTGTCGCGCAGTTCGTCGCGGCTGATGTCGGCGGTATCATCGGCGGCGTTCGAGGTTTCAGCCTCGACAAATTCCTGCGACTGGTCTTCCAGCTTCAACTCGGCGACGATCGCGTGATAGGCCTCGACATTCGAGCTTGGGCGCAGGTGCACCTTGTGCACGGCGTTGCCGGCCTTGTCGAAATATTGCAGGCTGAGGCGCTCCTGATCGCCATCCTTCTTGGATACGGCGAAACCATGCTCCCAGCGGCTCGGGAAGATGCGCAGGTCGATATTCTCGCCGAGAACGATCGCGGCCTGCGCGCCGCTCTTGATGTTTTCGAAGACGCCGATCTTCTCGTGCACGGCACTTTCGTTGCGCGACAGCGCCATCACTTCGCCGAGGCCGGCCACGCGTTCGAGAAGCTTCAGTGCGCTGCCATCGATGCGGGTCACGCTGATGCCGGTTTCGGCGGCGACGAGGGCTGCCTCGGAAATCTTCAGCTGGGCGGCGATATCGCGCTCGCGCATCTTCGGATTGTCAGCGCGAAACGCACGGATTTCGGCTGGCGCCGGTCTTGTCTGTTCGGTCATGTCCTACCCTACTTATTGAGAATGAGCTTGCCCTGACGGGTGATCTTCAGGCGATAGACCAAGCCGTCGTGTCGAATCATGATCTCGTTCGTGCCGAGGAAGAGATCCGCGCTTTCGACGATCCGGTGCTGTGCCGCAGGCTCGCTCTGCAGCGGAACGTGCTTAAAGTTATCTGGCTTTTCAACCATCATTTCAGTTGGCAATTCCGTGAGACCGGTGATCAGGGTCCCCGGTTGTGATGACAATTATCTTGACTTTCTTACTCATAGTTTTTTAAAGACGCAATAGGAGACTAATACAGTCAAGTTTTTGAGATTGCTGATATGAAGCCGCCTGGCGGCGGTTCGCGACAATGGCGGAGAAGATGATGATGGTGAGGTTTGCGGCTGTTGCAGCCGGCATGGTGATGGCGGTTTCAAGCGTATGCCAGGCGCAGGATGCGGCAACAGCCAAGCTCGATGTCGAACTCAACGCTCTGGCGCCGTCGCAAAAGGGCTGCATGATGACCTTCGTCGCCGAGAACAATCTCCAGGCGCCGATCAACAAGATCTCCTTCGAGCTCGCTTTCTTCAACGACAAGAATGCCGTCGACCGCATCACCGTGCTCGACTTCCGCGATCTGCCGCAAGGCAAGAAACGCGTGCGCCAGTTCGATATGCCGAATGTGAAGTGCGAGACGGTCACGCGCATCATCATCAACGACACGCCGGTCTGCGACGGCCCGGCGGCGGGCGAATGCATGAAGGGTCTCGTCACCCGTTCACAGATTTCCGTTCCCTTCGAGGGCTAAGGATACGCCGGGAATGATCCCCGGCGGACATGTTTCAGGCTGTCCGAGGCATACAAATGACAATTTCAGCGAAGACCAGATCGAGACAGGTGCTCATCGGGGAGCCGGACGCTGACGGCGGTCTGAACGACAATACCATGCATCCCGGCCACGAGCTTTCCGACCTGCGCAATGTGCAGCGGCAGCCGGCCGGCGAAGCGGTGGTCCACTACGCGCGCTTCGCACAGATCTCCTCCTTTCCCGATCATCCGGAAACCGAACCGGCAGCCTCTGTCCCTGCGCCGCCGATGGATGCGGCAGTGGAAAAGCAGGAAGACGAGAAGAAGCCGGTGCGGCGACGGGTGGCGCTGACCTGCATCTGCTCCCTGATCTTCCACGCGACATTGGCCGCCGTGCTGATCGTTGCCTTTCCCAAGGCGCCGGAGGAGGCGGTCGAAGAAGCCGGTCAGGCGATGAGCGTCGTCATGTACGGTGATTTCGATGTCGATCAGACGGCAGCCGGCGAAACCGAAACGACCGTGCAGCAGGAAATTATTCCGGAGCCTGTGCAGCCTGAGACGATCCAGCCGACGGAAACGGCGGATGTGCAGCCGACCGAGGTTGCCCCTGTCGAAACGCAGGATCCCATTCAGCAGGCTCCTGCGCCGGAAGTGACGCGTGTTTCGCCGGAAACGGCTGCGGCTGTCGAGCCTGAGATCCTGGTGTCCGAAGTGCTGGCGGAGGAGTCCGTCGCGCAGCCGATGTCGACGGTCGTTCCCGAACAGCAGCAGGTGCCGGTCGATACGGTTTCGCCTGAGATACAGCCGACTGCGGTCCAACCGACCGAAGTGCAGCCCGCCACCCAGCCGGAAGTCGCGGAGACCCCACAAGAGGTGAAGCCTGTCGAAACCGCCGAAGTCCAGCCGGAGCCGGAACAGCCTGAGGAAATTGTCACGCCGACACCGAAGCCCAAGGTGATCACGCAGGAGAAGCCGAAACCGGTCGAGAAGAAGCGGCCGCCGCAAAAGGCAGCGGGCAGGAATGGCGAGCAGCAACAGAATTCGGAGCGCGGCATTGCCGAAGGTGATCCGTCAGCCCAGTCAGACCGTAATTCGCAAGCCGCCAGCAATAATAACGGGGTAGGCACAGCTGCCCGCGCCAACTATGGCGGAAAGGTTCGTGCACGCATCCGGCGCGCCCTTCGTGAGCCGAAGAATGTTAGTGGGACGGCCGGAGTGAGGCTGACCATCACTGGAAGCGGTAATCTTGTCTCTGCTGTCATCTTCAGAAGCTCGGGCGTTCCGGAGATCGATCAGGCGGCTGCCGACGCTGTGCGGCGTGCATCACCCTTCAGTCCGCCTCCAGGCGGAATCTCGATGAGCTTCACGCAGGTCTTCGAGATCGGGAGGAAATAAATATGATAAAAATAATCAACTTTATACTTTACTCTAAAAATCAAGTTTAATAAGGTCCGCTCGCACACGCAGGAATCGTGTGACGATCAACGAGCGAACGGGTGGCATATGGCTCGCAAGGGCAATAAGGGTTCGAACCGGGAGGTCCGCGACAGCGCGGGCGAGGACGCCGGTCAGGCATCCTCCGGGCGATCCAAACTGGATGGCCGCAGTTTCCTCTATGTCGGCGGCCGCGACTGCCAGGTGGCGCATCTTCGCCAGATCTGCAGCAATTTCGGTGCAGAACTCATTCATCACGACGGTGGCTTACGCGAAGCGGTTTCCCGCATCGATACCGTCCTTCCCTCGGTCGACTGCGTGTTCTGCCCGATCGACTGTATCAGCCACGATGCCTGCCTGCGTGTGAAGACCGGCTGCAAGAAGTTCGGCAAGACCTTCATCCCGCTTCGCAACGGCAGCAAGTCCAGCCTGGAGCGTGCGTTGCATACGATGAACGAACGAGACAATTCCCGATGAACGACCAGCGCCCCGACGGCGTCACCATGATCGGCCTGCATAAGCTTGCCGCGCAGACAGGCGAGGGCCTCGTGCCCGAACTCTACGAACTTTTCCAGCAGCATGCCGAACGGCAGCAGATCTGCCAGAATGTGACGCTGTTCCCGACCTGGGAAGCGCGCATGCCCGGGGAAGTGACAACAAGACCGCTTGGACAGGCGGCGGCAAACGGCGATAATATCCTCGCCTTTCCCTCACGCGTAGCAAGGACGGGCAAGAGGAAGGCGTAAGGAGATTTCATGTATATCGCAATGAACCGCTTCAAGGTGGCGACCGGGAGCGAGGGTGACTTCGAGGCGGTCTGGCGCAACCGCGATTCCAGCCTGCCCGGGGTGCCTGGTTTCGTCGAATTCCGCCTGCTGCGCGGCAAGGTCAACGACGAGGAGGGCTATACGCTCTATTCCTCGCACACGGTCTGGAAAAGCGAGGCGGATTTTCAGAACTGGACGAAGTCCGAGAGTTTTCGCGCAGCGCACCGCAATGCCGGCGATCACAAGGCCATGTACAAAGGGCCGCCTGTTTTTGAAGGCTTCAACGTGGTCGACGGGATTTAATTGCGGTTGATTAAGAGCGACTTGGCTCTTCGCTAAAATCTTGATTTTTTTGATCTCTGTCAGCTCCAGCGGAGAAAGGAGCCTGAGGCGCTGCCACAGGTCTCTTCTCCCCAGCGGGGAGAAGTGCCGGAGCGATAGCGAGGCGATGAGGGGGTGAGCGGCTAAGCCGCGAATGCACTGAGCGTAAGCGAAGGGCAATAATGGATGGCGTGCCGTGCGGCCTCCTTATCCGACCCTTCGGGCCACCTTCTCTCCGAGGGGAGAAGAGGGAGCAAGCCGCCGCCCCAGTCATCCCTCGGGATGGTATATCTACTCTGTGAACCTTCATTAAGCCCCCCTGAGCAATATCGGCAGAGCGCTATGCCGAACCGTCAATCCTAGGCCCGAACGCGCAAAACCGCTCCTGCCGCAACGGCCAGCCAGCCGAACATCATGGCGAAACCGCCGGTCGGGGCGGCCATCGGGAACAGGCCGGAACCGGCAAAACGCAGCGAAACGAGATCGCCTGAAAAGAGCAGCGTGCCGATGCCGATCAGTAAACCGGCCAGCCAGGCGGTTTTGATTCTGTCGGCGGCGAGCGCCAATGCCAGCAGGGCGGGCGCATGCGCCAGGCACATGGTGGATGCCGAGGCGAGCAGGTGGGCGTCGCCACCGCCATGCGCGGCCGCTGCGGCGAGCGCCACGCCGGCAAAACCGAACAGACCGGACAACAGGTAAAACAGCGGCACGAAACGGTCGTTGAGGTGCATCGGCTATTCCTTGTTCTGCATGTGATAGGCGAGCCGTTCGACCGGCGCCCAGATGAGATCGCGCAGCGCCTGGCTTGCGATCGTCTCGTCCAGGGCGCGGCGGAAGCAGAGCAGCCATTCGTCCCGCTCGACAGGGCCGATCTCGGCGACGAAATGGCGGCTGCGCAGGCGCGGATGGCCGCGCTTGTCGGTATAGAGCGGCGGGCCGCCGAGATAACCGCTCATATATTCGTAGAATTTCTCTTCACTGCCCGTAAGGCTCGGCGGATGCACGGCGCGCACGTTCCTCGCCTCCGACAGCGTGTCCATCAGCGCGTAGAAGCGGTGCGTCAGCGCCCGCACGACGGGATCGCCGCCGATCGCTTGATATAAGGTGGTGACCTTCTCCGTCACAAAACCATCCCCATTGCCTCAACCGTTCCCCGGACTCTTCATGCACCGGGCGGAAAATGATCGCAACTGTCATCAAGGCGCCGCGGCATTTCGCGCATAATGCCGGGACGGTAGGGATCGCGGCCGATTCTGCTTGACAAAACCGTCCGGACGGTATCTTTTATCTGAATGTCGAACGCGCATCATCGCAAGAAGCAGCCCGCCCTCGTGCGCCAGCAGTTGCTGGATGTCGCCGCGCGCCTTGCTGCCAGCGACGGCATGGCCGCCGTCACGCTCGATGCGGTTTCCGCCGCGTCCAGCGTCAGCAAGGGCGGGCTGCTGCATCACTTCCCAACGAAGAATGCGCTGCTCGATGCGCTGTTCGTGAGCCTGCTCGAAAAGTTCGATGCCGATATAGAGGAATTGATGCGCGGCGATCCTCTGCCGCAGGGCCGCTTCACCCGCGCCTATCTCAGGGCGGTATCCGGTCTCAAGGAGCGTCCCGACGATTCCCGGAGTTGGACGCAGGTGACGATCGCGCTTCTTGCCGAACCCCGGCTGCGTCTTCGCTGGCGCCAATGGGTGCAGGCGCGGGCGGAGGAATATATCGGCACCGACTCCTCCCTCGACGCACAAGTCGTGCGTTTCGCCGCCGACGGACTTTGGTTCGCAGATACGTTGGAAAGCCATGATATCAACGGCGTTCTGAGGCGGGATCTCATCGATCGCCTTGTCGAACTGACCGGCAAGTAATTCGAAAAGGAATTCGCCATGAGCCAGGCCGCCGTCTACGGGCTGCTGTTTGCAGCCATCGTGCTCGAAGTCATCGGCACGACCGCGCTGCAACTGTCGGAGCAGTTCACCCGCATCGGGCCGACGGCACTCGTCGTCGCCTGTTATGCGGCTGCCTTCTATTGCCTGTCGTTGACCCTGAAAAGCATCCCCGTCGGCATCGCCTATGCGATTTGGAGCGCTTTGGGAATCGTGTTGATTTCCTCGGTCGGTCTGGTGTTCTTCAAGCAGCGCCTCGACCTGCCGGCAATCGTCGGGCTCGGGCTGATTATAACAGGCGTTTTGGTCGTCAATCTATTTTCTAAATCGGTTTCGCATTGATATTGCTGCTATATTGCCAGGCGGTTTTTCCGTCTTCGGCCGGTAAATTTTCCCCTTTGTCAAAATACTGACAAAGGTCTATGTGTTCCTTGGACGTGGAGGAGACGAGGCGCAGCCAGCGCCGTTTTCCAAAGCGCTTTGAATCCTGCCTTCCCGCCTATCGATACTTCCAGGTTCTACAGGAGCACATCATGGCCATTCGCACCGTCGTCTGGGGAGAGAATATCCACGAGAATACCAATGCCGTCGTCCGGGGGATCTATCCCGAAGGCATGCACACGACAATCGCCAACGCGCTGAACACCGATCCCGGTATCTCGGCGACGACAGCGACGCTGCAGGAGCCGGAACACGGTCTCAGCGAAGCCCGCCTTGCCGAAACCGACGTGCTGACCTGGTGGGGCCACAAGGATCACGGCGCGGTCTCCGACGTCGTCGTCGAGCGGGTTGCCAAGCGGGTCTGGGAAGGCATGGGCCTGCTGGTGTTGCATTCCGGCCATTTCTCTAAGATCTTCAAGCGGCTGATGGGCACGCCCTGCGCGCTGAAATGGCGCGAGGCAGGTGAGCGCGAGCGTCTGTGGACGATCAACCAGCGCCATCCGATCGCCGCCGGTATCGGCGAACATTTCGAGCTTGAGAACGAGGAAATGTACGGCGAGCAGTTTTCGGTGCCGGAACCGCTCGAAACGGTGTTCATCTCCTGGTTCCAGGGCGGCGAAGTGTTCCGCTCGGGCCTGACCTGGCGCCGCGGCGCCGGCAACATCTTCTATTTCCGTCCCGGCCACGAGACCTATCCGACCTATCACGACGTCAATGTCCAGAAGGTGCTGATCAACGGTGTGAAGTGGGCCTATAATCCCGAGGGTGCATTGAAGAGCATTACCGATGCTCCAAATGTGCCGGTAGAAAAAGCACTGGAGCCGATCGTCGAACGCGGCCCGAGACTGCACCAGGCCGGCGAAGCCGGTTACCGCTGAGGAGCATCCATGCGACTACTCGTTCTTGGCACGGGGGTGATGGCGAAAAACCAGCTCGCCCGCTTCCCCCTCATCGACGGCGTGACGGTGGTCGGCGCCGTCGACACCGATCCCGAACGGCTTTCGGCCTTCGCCGACAAGTTCAACATCGAAAAACGGTTTCTTTCGCTGGAGGAGGCGATCGCTTGGGGTGAATTCGATGCGGCGACAAATGTCACGCCTGACCGCATCCATCACCCGACGACGATGGCGCTGATTGCTGCGGGCAAGCACGTTTTCTGCGAAAAGCCGCTGGCAGAGAACTATGCGAAGGCGCTGGAGATGACGGAGGCGGCCGAAAGGGCCGGCGTCATCAACATGGTCAACCTCACCTATCGCAACGTCGCGCCGTTGCAGCGCGCCCGTGAGATGGTGCTCGCCGGCGAGCTCGGCACGATCAGACATGTGGAAGCCTCCTATCTCCAGAGCTGGCTGGTGTCGCGCGCCTGGGGCGACTGGCGCACGGAATCGACCTGGCTGTGGCGGCTTTCCACCGGCCATGGTTCGAACGGCGTGCTCGGCGACGTCGGCATCCATATTCTGGATTTCGCCGCCTATGGCGCGGCGACCGACATCGATCACGTCTTTGCGCGGCTGAAGACCTTCAACAAGGCGCCGGGCGGCCAGATCGGCGAATATCTGCTCGATGCCAATGACAGCTTCACCATGTCTGTCGATTTCGCCAACGGCGCGCTCGGCGTCATCCATGCCAGCCGCTGGGCGACAGGGCATCTGAACGAGTTGAAGCTGCGTATCTATGGCGAGCGGGGCAGCCTTGAGGTCATCCATCGTCCCACCGGTTCCGAGCTGCATGGCTGCCTCGGCGAGGATGTCGAAACTGCCACTTGGACGAAGATCGAGGTTGAACCGGTGGCGACCAACTACGAGCGTTTTGCCGAGGCCGTGGCAAGCGGCGTCCAGCCGGATCCGAACTTCCGTCACGCTGCCAACCTGCAGAAGGTGCTCGATCTTGCAATGGTGACCGAGCGCGAGCGGCGCGAGCTGAAGGTCTGATCCGCCCGATCAAACGGCACGACCGCCGTCCTTTCGGGGCGGCGGTTTTCGCTTAGAGAAGAAAGGGTCCGGAGGCGGACCCTTTCTTCTCGTTTATTCAATCACCTGCACCACGCGGTGGGTGCGCGGTTCGACAATCACGCGTTGATTGTTGATGACCGTATAGGCATATTTCGGATTGTCAGGCACCGGCGTCACGACGACGTCTGCCGGAAGCGGCTTGCCGACGACGATCGGTTCCTGGACCACCACGGAGGCGGTCGGGGCTGGCTGCTGCTGGACATAGGTAACGACCTCGCGCGGCGGAGGATCGACAACGGCACCGGCGACACCGCCGGCCACGCCGCCAATGGCAGCACCCACGGGGCCGCCGACGATTGCGCCGGTGATGGCGCCACCGGCTGCACCGGTCACGGCTCCATCAGCGAGCGCATTGGTTGCAAATGACGACAGCGCAAGGGCGCTGGAGACAAGTAGGACCTTGTACATTTTGCTTCTCCTTTGCTGGGGTTGCGTTTGGGTAACGACCACGCCAATCCGAGGTTCCAGCAGGAGAGAGTCACGCTTTGGAAGGCCGGTTCACATTATGTGAGGCGGCGGAAGCATGGGTTGGGAGGCGTTATTCCAGCCGCCGGCGGAAGAGCCAAGCGGCGGCGCTGAGCGTGACGGCGGCGATCAGCGCTAATGGGATTGTCTGGTTCACCACTTCGCCCAGGGGGATATCCTTGAGGAAGACGCCTTTGACGATCACCAGGAAATAGCGCAGCGGATTGATCAGGGTCACCGGCTGCAGCCATCCCGGCATGTTTTCGATCGGTGTCGCAAAGCCGGAGAGCAGCATGGCTGGAACCATGAAAAGGAAGGCGCCGAGGATCGCCTGCTGCTGCGTCATCGACAGCGCCGAGATGAAGAGGCCGAGGCCGGCGACCGAACCGAGATAGAAGATCGCGCTGCCGTAAAGCAGGAAGAGCGAGCCGCGCAGCGGCACCTCGAAGAGGAACACAGCAGCCAGGATATAGACGGTGATATGGAAGAAGCCGATCATCATCGGTGGAATCAACTTGCCGATCAGAATCTCGTGCATACGCAGCGGCGAGACCATCAGCTGGTCGAATGTGCCAAGCTCGCGCTCGCGGGCGATCGACAATGCCGTGACGATCAGGCCGATCAGCAGCGCGATGCTGGCGATCAGGTTCGGCACCATGAACCATTGGTAGGTGAGGTTCGGGTTGAACCAGTTGCGCGGCACTGTCGAGACAATGTCGGCGCCGGCACGTTTGCCGGCCGGTGTCTCGGCGGCGAGGGCGGCACCGATCTGCGAGAGATAGCCCGCGACGATCTGCGAGGCGTTGGAGCGCCGGCCGTCGAGCACCATCTGCAGATCACCAGGCGCTCCCGCCTCGATATTGCGGGAAAAGTCAGGGCCGATCTCAACGGCGGCAATGGCCGTCTGGTTGTCGATTGCCACCCGGACCTCCGCCTGGCTGGAGGCGATCTCGATCTTCCGGAAAGTCGGCGAGCCATCGATGCGCTCGATCAGTTCCTGGCCCCAGTGGCCGCTGTCACGGTTGAGGATCATCACGTCGACATTTCGGACTTCGAGTGTCGCCGCATAGGAAAAGACGAGAAGCTGGACGATCGGCGGGCCGATCAGGATGGCGCGGCCCTTCGGATCACGCAGCACGGCGAGCAGCTCCTTGACGATCAGGGCGTAAAGCCTTGTCCACATCTCAGCCGATCCTCTTTCTGGTGCTGCGGGCTGCTAGCACGAACATGATGGCGCCGATCGTCAGCATCACGCCGATCGCCTGCAAAAACATCGGCCAGATGTCGCCGGCGAGGAATACCGTCTGCAGGCTGGGGATCAGGTAGCGCGCCGGCACGATGAAGGTGATCCACTGAATCACGGTCGGCATGGAATTGATCTCGAAGAGGAAGCCAGACAGCAGGAAGGCCGGGAGGAAGGCCGAGATCAGTGCCAGCTGCGAGGCGAGGAACTGGTTCTTCGTGACCGTCGAGATCAACAGGCCCTGGCCGAGAGCCGGGATCAGGAAAGCGGCCGACAGCGCGTAAAGAGCGGCGACGGAGCCGCGGAACGGCACCCCGAAGAGGAAGACCGCAAGCAGCACGCATAGCGTCATCGAGGTGAGGCCGAGCAGGAAATAGGGCAGGATCTTGCCGGCGAGCAGTTCTGCCGCCGTCACCGGTGTCGCCATCATTGCCTCCATGGTGCCGCGTTCCCATTCGCGAGCGACGACGAGCGAGGTCAGAAGCGTGCCGACCAGCGTCATGACGATGGCGATCGAGCCGGGCACGAGGAAATTGCGGCTGGTCAGTTCAGGGTTGAACCAGAAGCGCTGCTCGACCGAGATGGCAGGACTATGGGAGGCAACGTCCGCCTGCCTCTGCCGCTCCCAGTTGGCAACAGTGCCTTGGGCATAATTCTGCACGAAATTCGCGGTGTTCGGATCGGAGCCGTCGACGATCACCTGGATATCGGGCCGGTTGCCGGCGGTGTAGCGCGTGGTGAAGTCGGCGGGAATGATGACGATGCCGCGCACCTTGCCGAGCACGAGGTCTTCCTCGAACAGACGCCGGTCGCGGCCCATGGCCACATCGAAATAGCGCGAAGCCTGGAAACTGGCCGACAGATCCTGCGTCAGCGGCGTCATTTCCTCGGTCACGAGGCCGATGCGGGTGCGAGTGGTATCGAGCGAGACGCCGTAGCCGAAGAGAAAAAGCAGGATCAGCGGCAGCACGAAGGCGATGAGGATGCTGCTCGGATCGCGGATCGCCTGGAAGCTTTCCTTGCGCACGAGGGCTAAGAGACGTCGCATCCGGCCGGAGGAGGTGCTCATACTGCCTCCTCCTTCTCGGATTGCTGCACCAGGGCAATGAAGGCGTCCTCCATCGTCGGGTCCGGCTGCTCCCTGGTCGCGACCCGGGCCTTCAATTCGTCAGGCGAACCGAGCGCGATCGAGCGGCCGCGATAGATCAGCGAGATGCGATCGCAATATTCCGCCTCGTCCATGAAATGGGTGGTGACGAGCACGGTGACGCCCTTTTCGACCAACGCATTGATATGCGTCCAGAACTCGCGCCGGGTGATCGGATCGACGCCGGAGGTTGGTTCGTCGAGGAAGAGGGCGCGCGGCTCGTGCATGACGGCGCAGGCAAGCGCCAGGCGCTGTTTCAGGCCGAGCGGCAGATCCTTGGCGGGCTGGCCGATATGGCGGCCGAAATCGAAGATGCTCGCCATCAGGTCGATGCGTTCGCGCCGGTGTTTTCCGCCAAGGCCATAGACGCCAGAGAAGAATTCGAGGTTTTGCATGACGGTGAGATCGCCATAGAGCGAGAATTTCTGCGCCATGTAGCCGAGCTGGTTGCGGGCTTCGGCCGCATCGCGGCGAAGGTCGAAACCGGCGACGCGGCCTTCGCCGCCTGTTGGTTTCAGCAGGCCGCAGAGCATCTTGAAGGTGGTGGACTTGCCGGCGCCGTTCGGGCCGAGCAGGCCGAAGATCTCGCCGCGGCGGATATCGAAGCTGATATTGTCGGCAGCGGTGAAATCGCCGAAGCGCTTGGTCAGTCCCTTAGCCTCGATCACCGGCCTGATGTCCTCACCCTTCAGCGGTTGCTGCGCCTCTGCGAGCCTGGATCGGCCGCCGGGACCACCACCCAGCATATCGATGAAGGCATCTTCGAAGCGAGGCGGTGCAGGAGCGAGTGTTGCGCCATCGCCGGCCTTGCCGATATCGGGCTTCTTGTCCTTCGCCGTGACGAGACGGATCGCCTCGCCCTGGATGACGCCGTCGATGACGCCATCGGCCTGCAGGAGTTCGGCGAGCACCTGCCGACGGCGGCCGGTGACACCGGATACCCGGAAGACCCGGTCTTTGACGCGCTCGGTCATCTCCATGGGTTTTCCCGAGAAGAGCAGCTTGCCCTGGTTCAAAAGGAGCACGTGGTCGCAGGCCTCCGCTTCGTCCAGATAGGCGGTCGACCAAAGGACGCCGATGCCTTCCTTGGTCAGATTCTCGACCATCTTCCAGAGGTCGCGGCGCGAGATCGGATCGACGCCGACGCCGGGCTCGTCGAGCAGCAGCAGGCGCGGCTTCTTCAGAAGGGCGCAGGCAAGACCGAGCTTCTGCTTCATGCCGCCGGAGAGTTTTCCAGCGAGCCTGCCGGTGAAACGCTTGAGATCGGTGAAAGTCAGCAATTCGTCGAAAGCGCCGGCCCGCTCGCTTTTCGGCAGTCCACGCAGATCAGCATAAAGGTCGAGGTTTTCCTGCACCGACAGATCCTCATAGAGGCCGAAGCGCTGCGGCATATAGCCGATCGCCGCCTGGATGCCGGCGGCATTCTTCCTGGTGTCGAAGCCGAGAACCTCCATCGTTCCCGTGTCGGGCAGCATCAGACCGGTCATCAACCGGATCAGCGTCGTCTTGCCGGCGCCATCAGGGCCGACGAGGCCGGTGATTGCGCCGCCGCCGATGACGCCGGAGACGGCGTCAAGTGCGGCTGGCGCGGCGCCGAAGCGTTTGGTGACGCCGTCGATCCGGACGAGCGGCTTGTCGTCTCGGCCGGTCTCGGCGGCGGTCATTGTCCGCTTGCCGTCAGTGTGGGAAAACGCATGGTAACCGGCATGCCCTGACGTAGATCCGGGCCGGGCCTGTTGATGACGATCCTCAGACGATAGACGAGGTCGGTCCTGAGTTCCGGCGTCTCCACCGATTTCGGGGTGAATTCGGCGACCGGCGAGATGAAGCCGATGGTGCCTTCATAGGGCTTGTCGGGCGAGGTATCGGAGGCAACAGAAACCTTCATGCCGGGATGGATACGGCCGAGATTGGGCTCGGCGACATAGCTGCGCACCCAGACAGGTTCGGTCAGGGACAATACGAAGACGGTGTCTGCCGGCGAGACGATCGCGCCATTTTCCCGGACGCGGGAGAGGATAACGCCGTCGTTCGGGGCGTGCAGCTCGGTATCATCAAGCGAAGTGCGGGCGGAGGCGAGGGTCGCCTGAGCCGCCTTCAGCTGGGCGTCGGCGGCGGCGATATCCTCGACGCGCGAGCCCTCCTGCAGCAGTTTCAGCGCCTCGTTGGCGGAATCGGCGCGTGCGGCGGCCATTGCCCTTGCAGCGGTTGCCTGGTCGAGACTGGCCTCGGAAATCGTGCCCTGTGGGCGCAACTGGCGGGCGCGGTCATAGGCGAGGTTGGCATTCGCCAGATCGGCGAGACTTTCGTCATAGGCGGCGCGTGCCTGGGCGATCTCAGTTGGGCGCGGCCCGGCTTTCAGCTTGTCGAGCGTTGCCTGGAGGGCTGCGACATTGGCCTCGCTCGAACGGACGGCGAACTCATAGGGTGCTGCATCGAGCTTCGCCAGAACCGTTCCCGTTTTGATGACGTCGCCTTCGTCGGCGTGGAGTTCGGCGAGACGGCCGCTGACACGGAAACCGAGCGAGACCTGGCGGATATCGACATTGCCGTAAAGGACGAACTCGTGGCGGGCTTCAGGCCACCAGCCGAGCTTTTCGGGCAGGCCGTACCACCAGGCGGCGGCACCCACCACAACGAGGAGAAGGATGACAATGGAAAGGACGCGTTTCACGCTGCACCTCCTTTCAGCGGGCCGATGGCATTGACCAGCTCTGCGGCAAGGCCGCGCACGGTTTCCACCTGTTCCGGGCCGACGCCGTCCCACTCCATCTGGGCGAGCACGGCCGCATGGGCGACACGAAAGACGAGGATGCTGCCGAGAAGGGTGAAGGTGCGCAGGCGCACATGTTCCGAGGCGGGATCCTCATGAAGGATGGCGCCGATCAGCCGCCGGCCCATCTCGATCATCGGACGCATGAGGCCCTGATAGACTCGTGTGAAGGCTTCTGTCGGCTCCATTTGCTCGCGGATCAGGAAGCGCGCCCAGGGTTCGGATTCCTTGCCGACGAACAGCGTCACCATGGTCCGGAGGATTTCGGTCAGGAAGAGGCGGGCCTCAGCTTCACCAAGCGGTTTGCCCGCAGCGTCGAGCGCCAGCAGATGCGCGCCGACGCGCGCCCTCATGTCACCGACATGCGTGTCGATGCGGCCCATCAGATATTCGGCGGTGGCAATGTAAAGACCTTCCTTGCTGCCGAAATAATAGGGGATTGCCTGCAGGTTCACCCCCGCCGCCTCGGTAAGCTGACGCGTCGACGCGCCGTCAAAGCCGTAGCGGCCGAAGACGTCGAGAGCCGCGGATAGCATCTTCTGGCGCGCGATCTCGGCGCGGGCGGAGGCCGGTGGCTGGTTGTCGTGTTCTTGGGCCATGAGAATTTTATAATACCGATAATAAAATAAGTCAATCGATTGATTTGTATGTTTTGAGCGCTGCTTAAGCGAGGTTTCCGATACACAGGTCGCGAACGAGAAGAGGGCATGCGTCATGCGCATTAGGTGATTTCAGCCATCCACCCGAAAAACACACTGGAAGACAACGCAAAGAGGCCCGTGGGGAACGGACCTTTCAGGGTTCTCGGGGTGGGGAAGAGGAACCAAGCCTCGGCGTTGGCTGCTAGCAGTTAACGCTGCATTATCGCTAATTTTCGCGACGCCAATATATCTGGCGGAGTGGTTGCGAACAAAAAGCTTGTCGGTTGTTTTCGTCATTCCAACGGCCATGTTTTGACACAAAACTGCCTTGCTCTTTCCGTATCGCCAGTTCGATGCGTATTCAGATTTATATTATCGCACTGCTGCTCAGCGCCATCACGTGGTCGATCTCGTTCGATGCGGCGCGAGAATCCTATCATGCTGCGCAAAGTGCGGGATTGATGCCGAACCTGCACATCAACAAGAAGCTGGATCGCGTCCTGTAGACTGCTATGCAGCGTCGAGGCCATCGGCATTTCCGCGTTTTTCCCGTGGATTCCGAACCGGTGAGAACGGAAAATCAAATTTCGTAAAATTTGACCGATCTGCTTAAAAGCTCTGAAAATACTGATGTGTAGAGTGGTCTCATGAATGCGACCGAAGCGTGGACAGACGCGTCGATCGCTTGGAGCCGGGCGGAAAGCCCGACGATCCGTAAACGGGGACTTCGACATGCACAGAACTCTCGCCGCCATCGCCTTGAGCCTGACCATCACTGCCGCTGCCGGGCCGGCATTCGCCATCGGTCCCGCCAGCCTTGCCCGCGACCTGATGTACACCTCCGCCATCGGCCATTCGAGCGAGGTTCCGCTGACGACTCACGCCGGTTTCGTGCGCCCAGGCGTTCCTTTCGTTCTGCGCAGCCCGGCTCAAATCGAGGGCGAGGGCAACCAGCTCAAGATCTATTCGCAGAGGCTGACCGTTGTCGTCGACTATATGTTCTCGAAAGCGGTCGCTGCTGTGGACGCCGTCACGTTTCTTCGCTGAAACACCGGTCTTTGTTGAAACATTGGGCCGGCTGGAAATAGTTCGGCTTGTCGCATCCTCCGCGACCGCCGGGATCGGCTAGGCGTCAAGCTGGCCGCGTACGTCGAGATACCAGTCGACGAAGGCCCTGACGCCGACATCCAAGGTCGTATCCGGCTTGTACCCCGTCAGCGCGACAAGCAGATCGGGGGCTGCGAAGGTGCGCGGCACGTCACCCTTCTGCATCGCCAGCATCTTGCGGATTGCAGGACGGCCGAGCGCCTTCTCCACCGTTTCGACGAAATCCATCAGGCTGACCGGCTGGCCTCCGCCAATATTGACGACGCGGAAGGGCGCTTGGCGCGAAAGCGTTTCGACAGCTACGTTGTCAAGACGGTTTTCCTCACTTGGGGCGATTGCCGACAGCCTGACGATCGCTTCAATGAGATCGTCGATATAGGTGAAGTCACGGCTCATATTGCCCTCGCCGTAAATCTCTATCGGCTGGCCTTCGAGCATGTTCTTGGTGAATTTGAACAGCGCCATGTCGGGCCGGCCCCATGGGCCATAAACCGTAAAGAAGCGAAAAGCCGTGGTCGGAATCTTGTGAAGATGGGCATAACTGTGCGCCATCAGTTCCATTGATTTCTTCGTTGCGGCATAAATGGTCAGCGGCTCGTCGGCGCGATCGGTCTCGTGAAAGGGGACGGTCGCATTGGCGCCATAGATCGATGATGTCGAGGCCAGCATCAGATGGCGGATTTCGACGCGCCGCGCGATTTCCATGATGTTCCACGAGCCTTCAACGTTCGAACGAAGATAGGCCTCTGGATTTTCCAGGCTGTAGCGGACGCCAGCCTGTGCGGCGAGGTGGATCAGAATGTCGGGCTTGGCCTCCAGAACGGCCGCTTCCAGCGCTGGGCGGTCCTCAAGCATAGCGATGACGGGTTTGAAAGCCGGAAACTGGGAGAGTGCCGCATGGCGCATCTCCTTAAGCTTGACGTTATAATAGGGAGTCAGGCCGTCGAAGCCTGTGACGTCGTGCCCTTCCTGCAGCAGGCGCCTGGCCAGATGAAAACCGATAAAGCCGGCAGTCCCTGTAATGAAGTAGCGCATTCCCACCTTTTCTCGGCTCCCTGCCGACGGCAAAGAGCCGATTCCGTATCAAGTGACCCCACTTACAAGATAAGAAGAGGCCGAGTCGATAGGTCTTTGAAAGAGAAGGCCACAGCACCGTCTCCGCTGCCGTTGGTCTATCCGCCGCTGTTTTGCCGGATGCCGGCTCCCGGCTGTTATGCTGCATTGCACCATAACTGATCGCATGTTATGGCCGGGCGGTCGTCTGCAAGCAGGTCAGGATCGATGAGAGATATAATTTATTGGATTCTCTGCGCGTTTCTGACCGTTGCCATCGCGATCGTATCGTTACGCTATGTCACGAACTTCTGGCTTCTGTCCTTCGTCTACAGCTTTCAGGTTCACCTCGGCGTCGTGTTCGTCGCCGCCAGTCTCATCATTCTGGCTATCAAAAGGCAGATCTACGGCTTTATCCTTCTGCTTGCCTCGCTTCTTCTCATCGCTCACGGCATCATCATGCTGCGCGAATTCGCGGAGGGCGACAGAAGCACCGACACGTCGCCGCTTTTCCGTCTCATGTCGTTCAACATCGCGATCGACAATTGGAAAAACTCGACTGAAATCACCGACCTGGTGATCGCGTCGAATGCCGACGTCGTCAATCTGCTCGAAGCCAAGCCGCTGACGTTTCACCTGCAGCAATTGTTCAAGGCCTATCCCTATCATATCGGTTGTGACACCGGAAAGGATACCTGCGATACGCTGGTGCTCTCCAAACGCCCGTTCGTCAGCCGGCAGGTCGAAAGCATGGGCAGTCTTCGAAAAAACAGGCTTGTGATAGCAAGCGTCGACTTCGGCGGCGAGACCATCAATCTGGTTTCGGCGCACCTGACCAAACCATATTTCGACGATTTCCAGATGGCTGAATTGGAAGATCTTACCAAAGCGCTTGGTTCGATCGACGGGCCTCTGGTGCTGTCAGGTGATTTCAACTCCTCGGTGATCGCCCCGAGCATCCAAGGTTTCCTGCGCGAACAGAAGCTGAAGACGATCACGCCAGAACCGGCAACATGGCCGGTCGGCGCCGGCGCGCTCGGGATCGCCATCGATCACATATTTGCGCGCGCGCCGCTTCATTTGACATCGCTGAAACGTCTCGATGACAATCTCGGCTCGAACCATTCAGGCCTGATCGCTGACTTCGTTCTCGACAGGGATGGCGAAACGTCGCCGGCAAAATGATTTTGCCTGGGGCAAGATAAGCTTGACCGAGCAAGGCAAGCTTGCTGGGGGTCTAAATCAGAATCTGGTTCGGCCGCCCTTTTTGTCGATCATCTGAAAGGTCTTGCCGTCGGTCTTCACGTTGACGCAGTCGGTCTTCTTGCTGGGGAACAGGACGCACACCTGGCCATTGTTTATCTTGTAGCCATTCTTATTGCCGTCGCGATATTCGTAGCCGTTCTTGCCTTCTTTCAGTTCGGACGTGCCGGGCAGGTGCTGGCGAATTTCCGACTCGCTTGCCGCTCTCATGCTTGCCGTTTCGGCAAACGCCATTCCCGGCACCATGATTGCAAGAAATCCAGCAAGGACGGTCAGGGTACGCATCAGGGGGGTATCTCCGGTCATGTCTGTCGGTACATCCATTCTACGAGAACCCCAAGAGGAAATTCAACAGCGAGATGGTCGCGCCGGAAAAGGCCCGACCATCGCTCCGGTTGCGATTTTACGTTCTTCCGAACTCATCAACGATACGGATGATGTCGTCCTCGCCGAGATAGGAACCCGTCTGCACCTCGATGAGCTCGAGAAGGATCTTTCCGGGGTTGGCGAGGCGGTGGACTTCGCCGAGCGGAATATAGACGCTCTCATTCTCACGCAGCATCCGCACTGTCTCACCGACGGTCACCTCGGCCGTTCCCTTGACGACGATCCAGTGTTCGGAGCGATGGTGGTGTTTTTGCAGCGAAAGCTTCTTGCCCGGTGTAACGAAGATGCGCTTCACCTGGAAGCGATCGCCGTTGAAGATGGAGGTATAGCCGCCCCAGGGGCGATAGGATGTCGGATGGGTTTCGGTGAATTTCGCGGTGGCGGACGTGGACGCCAGCAGCTTGACCAATTGCCCGACGTTCTGGCTGTCTTTGAGCGGCCCGACATAGACGGCGTCTTCGCTGGCGATGACGGCGACATCATCCATGCCCTGGACGGCAAGATGCACGCCATGCGTCATGACGAGCGAGTTGCGGGTATTGACCACGGTGGTGTTTGCGGCGGCGACGTTGCCGTTACCGTCGCGTGCGCCTGATTTCCAGACGGCATCCCAGCTTCCCATATCAGACCATTTGAAGGGCGAGGGGACAACGGCGGCCTTGGAGGTCTTTTCCATGATCGCGTAGTCGATGGAGATGTCGGGGCTCTTGGCGAAATGGTCGGCGTCGAGGCGGGTGAAATCGAGGTCGCGGCTTGCCTTCGAAACGGCCTTGCTGGCCGCCTTCAGCACGTCAGGCGCATATTCCTGCAGTTCGGCAACGAGTTCCGCCACCGGGAACATGAAGATGCCGGAGTTCCAGTAGAAGCCGCCGGCGGCGAGCATCTGCTCGGCCTTCTCAAGTGCCGGCTTTTCGACGAAGCGCTTGACCTTGTGCGCACCGTTTTTGAGCGCATCGCCGATCTCGATATAGCCGTAACCTGTCGCCGGCTCCGTCGGAGTGATGCCGAAAGTCACGAGCTTGCCGTCGGCTGCGGCATCGCGGGCGATGCGGATGCAATCGAAATAGGTCTCATCGGCCAGGATCTCGTGATCCGAGGCGAGCATCTGGATGATGGTGTTCTTGCCGAACAGCTCGCCGGCAAGCGTAGCGGCGGCGGCCACCGCTGCCGCGGTGTTGCGGGCAACCGGTTCGAGCAGAACGGCGGCGAGCGGGATGGCGAGCTCGCGGGCCTGCTCGGCGACTAGGAAGCGGAATTCCTCATTGGTGACGACGATCGCGGCTTCATAGAGATCCGGATTGGAAACGCGGTCGAGGGTCTCCTGAAACAGCGTCTTGTCACCGACGAACTGGATGAACTGTTTCGGTGCGGTGGCACGGGAAAGCGGCCAGAGCCGGGTGCCTTTGCCGCCGGCCATGATCACGGGAACGATTTTCTGCGTCATAGGCGGGTTCCTTGAAAAAAGCGTGTTCGTCGCATGTTTAGCGGGTGTCTCCGCCCAGTCTCGTATACGGGTCAGCCCGGCGGTCAGAAGATCCAGGGCTGCGGTCTCGCTCTCGGCTTCCACGTAGCAGCGCATTTCCGGCGCATTGCCGGACGGGCGGAAATGGATGATCCTGCCGTCCCTCAGTGTTACGCGAAGTCCGTCGATGTCGGACTTCGCAGCCACCTCGCCGATCGGCTGCAGGAAAGCCGAAAGATTTTCATCGGTGGCACGCAGATACTGCATCAGCGCCGCGCTCGTCTCGACCGGAAAATTCTCCAGGCGGTCGGCGGCGGCAAATGGCAGATGATAGGAGGCGGCAACGGCCGAAAGCGGTTGCTTGCGGGTGGCGGCGAGCGACAGGATCGCGAGCATCGGGATAAAACAATCGCGTGTCGGCAAGGCACGCACGTTCCGGCCGTTGATATCAAAGGCGGTTGCGGTCAGCAGTCCGCCATTGG
The DNA here is from genome assembly GCF_056399245.1 of Rhizobium sp. 01N447_2. Classification (NCBI taxonomy): domain Bacteria; kingdom Pseudomonadati; phylum Pseudomonadota; class Alphaproteobacteria; order Hyphomicrobiales; family Rhizobiaceae; genus Rhizobium; species Rhizobium sp. 01N447_2. The sequence continues at coordinate 130,482 of NZ_JBFTQY010000014.1, read as the reverse complement.
CTTCAAAGCCCATGACATGATCCTTGCCGGCCGCCACGGCCTCTTCCATGCCTGAAATGACGAAGGGTGAGCCGACGCGGGTGCGCCGCACGGCGAAAGAGCCCGCGGCCTCGATGCCCGAATTGGAGGTAACCGGTGTCACCACCGTGCCGGCACCGAGGAAATTGGCTGCCACAAGGCCGAGAAGGTCACCGCGCAGCGGCGTGCCGGTTTCGTCTGCGACCAGCGGGCGGTCGCCGTCGCCATCGGTGGAGACGATCGCATCGAATTTCTGATCGGAGGTCCAGCCTCTCATCAGCGTGATCGTCTCGTCGGAAACGGCCTCGGTGTCGACGGGAATGAAGCTCTCCGAGCGTCCGAGAGCGGTGATCTCGGCGCCGTAATGGGCGAGAACGTCCACCAGCAGGTCGCGGGCGACGGTGCTGTGCTGATAGACGCCGATCTTCATACCGGCAAGCGCGCCTTGCGGAAGCAGCGCCGCATTGCGCTCGAAAAAGAGCTGACGGCAAGCGGCTTCGTGGTCTTCCGTCTCGGCCGGTGCTTGCACCACCGTTTCACCGGTTCGTTCGATCTCGGCTGCCAAACTGGTGATCGCTGCCTCATCCGACTTGTCGATCTCGCCATCCGGGCGATAGAACTTGATGCCGTTGCGGTCCGCCGGAATATGCGAGCCCGTGATCATCAGGCAGGCGGCGTTTCTTTCAAGACCATAAAGAGCGAGTGCAGGTGTTGGCACATTGCCGCAGTCGAATATCCGGAAGCCGAGTGCGGCGAGTGCACCGGCGCAATTTCCCGAAATTTCAGGGCTCGAATCGCGAAAATCGCGGCCGATCAGAATGGCATCGCCGGCTTTGGCCCTGCCGGTGCCGAGCAGATATTTGCCGAACGCCGTGGCATAAAGGGCAGAGGCATGGCCCTTTAGATCCACTGAAAGTCCGCGAAGGCCGCTCGTGCCGAATTTCATTTGAAGAGATGCTCCGGTTTTACCATCAAGGTTCTACTCAGGCCGCCCGCCGGCGTAAATACCGAAGCTGTCATATAGTTAAACACGGACGACGATGTTTCGAGCAGGCTTTTACAATCTTCACTCGCCGAGTTCGCAAGACATAGACCATCGCCAAGGCGACAGGCATTGCAGCCTATATCGATTTTGCTAGAACCGTGTGTCCGTTGTTTTGTCCTATGCGAAGGATTTTCCCAGATGAGCGATACATCCGTCAGTCTCGAGGAGAGCTGGAAGGCTGCGCTGGAGGGGGAATTTTCCAGCCCCTACATGCAACAGCTCAAGTCTTTCCTCGTCGCGCAAAAGCAGGCCGGCAAGCGGATTTTCCCCAAGGGCAGCGAATATTTCCGCGCCCTTGATCTGACGCCGATCTCCAACGTCAAGGCCGTCATCCTCGGCCAGGATCCCTATCATGGACTCGGGCAAGCCCATGGGCTGTGTTTCAGTGTCCGGCCGGGCGTGCGCATACCGCCGTCCCTCGTCAATATCTACAAGGAGATGGAGACGGATCTCAGCATAGCGCCGGCACGGCACGGTTTTCTCGAACATTGGGCAAGACAGGGCGTGCTCCTGCTGAACAGCGTGCTGACCGTCGAGGAAGGGCAGGCAGCGGCCCATCAGGGCAAGGGGTGGGAGCGCTTCACCGACGCCGTCATCCGCAAGGTCAACGATGAATGTGAATCCGTCGTCTTCATGCTCTGGGGTTCCTATGCCCAGCGCAAGGCCGCCTTCGTCGATACGACGCGACATCTCGTGCTCAGGGCGCCACATCCCTCGCCGCTTTCGGCCCATAACGGGTTTTTTGGCTGCGGGCATTTTTCAAAGGCGAATGCCTTTCTGCAGTCGCGCGAGCGCACGCCGATCGACTGGCAATTGCCGGCCAATCCGCAGGATTTCTGAGTTTTCCTGAACGCTGACCGCGGATCGTTCACAAAAAGAAGACGATGCGTTGTGGTCGGCGGGTCTATTCCGCGGGCGCCGGAAAGCGCATTTATGGCCCATCGAAAGCCCGCAACGGCGGGCATGAAAGGGGTCTCAAATGCTCGATCAGATCAAGGGTCTGCACCACGTCACGTCGATGGCGCAGGACGCCCGCACCAACAACCAGTTTTTCACCAATGCGCTCGGCCTGCGCCGCGTCAAGAAGACTGTCAATTTCGACGCGCCTGACGTTTATCACCTCTATTACGGTGACGAGACCGGCACACCCGGCAGCGTAATGACCTATTTCCCGTTCCCGAAGATGGCGCAGGGTCGTCCCGGCACAGGCGAGGTCGGCACGACGGTGTTTTCCGTTCCCAAGGGTTCGCTCGGTTTCTGGAGCGATCGGTTCAGCACGCTTGGTATCGACGGGCTGAAGGCTGAGGAAAGTTTCGGCGAGAAACGCCTGAATTTTTCCGGTCCCGACGGTGACGGTTTCGCGCTTGTTGAAGTTGAGGACGATAACCGCCAGCCCTGGACGCATGGCGGCATCAGCGAGGACCTTGCCATTCGCGGCTTCCATTCCGTTGCCATGCGGCTGCGGGACGAGGGCGCCACGGCCGAACTCTTGAAGTTCATGGGCTACGAGGTCGCTGAAGAAAGGGACGGCGTCAAGCGGCTGATCAAGCCCTCCGGCAATGGCGCCCATCTCATCGATCTCGAAACCATGCCGAACATCGCCCGCGCGCTTCCCGGCGCCGGCTCGGTTCATCATGTCGCCTTCGCCGTCGAAAACCGCGAGAAGCAGCTCGAAGTGCGCAAGGCGCTGATGGACACGGGTTATCAGGTCACGCCGGTGATCGACCGCGACTACTTCTGGGCGATCTATTTTCGCACGCCGGGCGGCGTGCTGTTCGAGGTCGCGACCAATGAGCCAGGTTTCGACCACGACGAGGACACTGCCCATCTCGGCGAAGCCCTGAAACTGCCGCAGCAGCACAACCATCTTCGCGCGCTGCTCGAGCAGCACCTGCAGCCGCTCGAAGCGTAAGGAGAGGCGATATGACCGAAACTGGATATGTGCACCGGCTGCATGCCGGTGCACCTGATAAACCTATCCTGCTGGTGCTGCACGGCACCGGTGGCGACGAAAACCAGTTTTTCGACTTCGGTCGGCGCCTGCTGCCGGAAGCGACGATTCTCTCCCCGCGCGGCGATGTTTCCGAACACGGCGCGGCGCGGTTCTTTCGCCGCACCGGGGAAGGGGTCTACGACATGCCCGACCTTTCGCGCGCGACCGAGAAGATGGCTGCCTACGTCAAGGCATTCGCTGACGAGTACCAGGCTTCCAAGATTCTCGGTTTGGGATTTTCGAACGGTGCAAATATTCTTGCCAACGTGCTGATCGAGAAGGGTATCTTCGATGCCGCGGTTTTGATGCACCCGCTCATTCCGTTTCAGCCCGAAGCCCAGGTAACGCTTGTGGGAAGAAAGGTGCTGGTGACGGCGGGACAACGGGATCCGATCGCTCCCGTCTCCATGACCGAGGCGCTGTCCGAACATCTGAAAAACCGAGAGGCGGAGGTCAGGGTGGTCTGGCACCCCGGCGGTCACGAAATTGCGCCGCTCGAGATCGATGCGGTCCGCGATTTCCTCGGCAATTATTGACCGCGCGCGCCGCGGCAGCGCCGCGTCTTTTTAGACGCGCAAAGGACGCTGTAGCATTTTGAAGTGCAACATAATTTGTCCTTCAATCGATTCCGATTCAAGGAATTATGCAAGTAGCTGGCGGGAGACTGATTTGCGGGACCGGCGAATGCCGGTCCCGCATCTTTGCTGGAACGATGATACCATCGTCCGTTCTCGATAAGGCATTAGGGACGGGGAGGATATTTGCCCCTGATTGCCTTCATATAAAAATTTCCTGGCGATTCCGCCATCGTCAATCCGACGACGACACCCTTGGGAACGCCTTCATATTCTCGCCTCTGACCGTTGGTCAGATAGACCCTTAGATGCCGGCTGTCTTCGTCGTAGGTGATCGCCTCGATAAGCTTCGAATCAACCGCAGTTTCCACTTTGCACCCCGCAGTTTAGGATCTGAGATTCCTGATCAAGAATGTCATTCACGCTCGCAACGCGCCATCATTATGCTGCGCCGCAATGGCGTCAAGCGTGATCTGCTTTAACGTTCATTTTTTCCTGCGGTCTCTCGTTATAGTTGATTTTTGCAGCTTTTCGAAGGTCACGCCTGTGGAAATCCAATACCTGTGGCTCCCCCATTTGGGGAATATTAGCCGATAATGTCGCGAGAAACGCAATAATCGCCGGCTTAACGCCGGATTAATCATCATATAGCAAACTATAGCGTAATATTAACCGCAGCACCCTCCCAAGCATGAATGATTACATCCGCAAGGCGGAGCGTGACCTCGCCGCTGCAACGGCCAATATCGGAGCTGCCGAGTCGCAGCTTTATCCGAGCATCACTCTCAGTGCTTCGATCTCGCCGTCATTCATAAAACAAGCGGGTAGCGCGGCCGGTGGCCTGACCACCTGGTCCTTCAGGCCGACCCTCAACCTGCCGATCTTCGATGGCGGACGGCTGCGCGCGAATGCGGAGATGACGAGATCCGGTGCGAAGGTGCAGTATCTCGTGTGGAAGCAGACTGTTCTGACCGCCCTCGAAGAGGTTGAGCGCGCGCTATCATCCGTTCACCGCGACGCGCAAACCGTTCAGGCGCTGCGGGCGCAGGTCAGGACGACGCAGGAGACTCTTGCGCTTTCGATCGGGAGCTACAAGGATGGACAATCATCCTTGCATGATGTGCTGGATGCGCAGCCCTCGGTCGCGACCAGCCAGGCGAGCTTGGCGCAGGCGGTGCAGCAGATGGCGAAGGATTATGTCGTTCTGAATATGGCAATCCGGTTACAACTTCGATGGGGCCGCGATCCGGCCAATTTTCTTATGCAGACTGAGCCTCATGCCGTGGCAGCGATGGATAAGAGATGGATTATTTCCGGCAGCCCGCCATTCAGTCGGGTCTCATAAATGGGTTACATGTTTAACTATCTAGGGCCGTGGCGACGACACATACCGATACTGGCCGGCAACCTTAACAGACGCGCTCGGCTGACGTTTGCCGAAGGCGAATTCGCTGCGGTCTACGCGATGAGCGATGTTCACGGATGTTATAACGAGCTGGTCGAGGCGCATCGCCGCATCGTCGAGGATGCCGCGCGCTTCCCGGGGCCGAAACTCATCGTCATGCTCGGTGACTATGTCGATCGCGGGCCTGATTCGAGTGCGGTGCTGGAGTTCCTGAGCAAGACCCCGCCGCCGGGATTTCAGCGCTTCGTCCTGTGCGGCAATCACGACGCGGAGCTGGTCAAACTCTACCGCAAGCCGGCGCGCATTCTCGAATGGCTCGGCTTTGCCGGAACGGAGACGCTGCACTCATACGGTATCGACATCGAGCATCTGCTGCAGTCGGCGGCCGGAAGCGAAACAATTGCCCGCGTCATCCGCAACATGATACCCGAGCGGCATATCAAATTCCTGGAATCGCTGCCGATCATGCTGCGGATAGGAAGAGTCGTCTTTGTTCATGCGGGCATCAAGCCGGGCATCGACCTCAATAAGCAGAAAGACAGCGACCTCATGTGGATCCGTCAGCCCTTCCTGGATGAAGGCCCGCAGCTCCCTGTCCTCGTGATCCACGGGCATACCCCGGCGCGAATCCCGACATTCGGGCCGCAACGCATCGGTATCGACACTGCGGTTTCGGCGACGGGCCGGCTGACGGTGCTGACGATAAAGGGGACGCGGGTCGGCATCCTTTAAATCGGCGAGCATGGGGTCGTCCGAAAACCACTGCACGCTTTGGCGCGACATGCTTTAAAACCAAACGCCGCGGGATTTGCTCCGCGGCGTCAGGACGATCAGATGTTCAGGAGGCTATCTCAGGCGCCGGTCACGTCCTGATAAAGGTTGGTGCCGATGCCGGTATAGGTAAAGCCGTGTTTGCGGACCTCGTCGCTGCGGTAGATATTGCGCAGATCGACCAGGATCGGAGTGCGCATCGACTGCTTCAGGCGATTGAAATCGAGCGCGCGGAACTGGTTCCATTCGGTGACGATGACAATCGCATCCGCACCAGCTGCCGCCTCGTAGGGTCCGCTCGCATATTCGATGTTCTCGATCACCTTGCGGGCGTTTTCCATGCCCTCGGGATCGTAGCCGACCACTTGCGCGCCGTTGTCCTGCAGGGTCTGGATGACCGCGATCGCCGGGCTGTCGCGCATGTCGTCGGTGTTCGGTTTGAAAGTCAGGCCGAGGATCGCGATCTTCTTGCCGCGAATGTCTCCGCCGACGGCCGAAATGACTTTGCGTCCCATCGCCCGCTTGCGGTTGTCATTGATCGAGATCGTCGTCTCGATGAGACGCATCGGCGCGTCGTAATCCTGCGCCGTCTTGGCAAGAGCAAGCGTATCCTTGGGGAAGCACGAGCCGCCGTAACCCGGGCCGGCATGCAGGAACTTGGAGCCGATACGGCCATCGAGACCGATGCCGCGCGAAACGTCCTGGACGTTTGCGTCGACCCGCTCGCAGAGATCGGCAATCTCGTTGATGAAGGTGATTTTCATCGCGAGAAATGCATTGGCCGCATATTTGATCAGTTCCGAGGTGCGGCGAGTGGTGAAGACCAGGGGTGCCTGGTTGAGGTAAAGCGGGCGATAGACCTCGGTCATGGTTTCGCGTGCCCGGTCGTCGTTCAGCCCGACGACGATACGGTCAGGACGCTTGAAATCCTCGATGGCGGCGCCTTCGCGCAGGAATTCCGGATTGGAAACGACGGCGACATCTGCCGCGGGATTGGTTTCGCGCATGATCCGCTCGACCTCGTCACCCGTGCCGACCGGCACCGTCGACTTGGTGACGATAACGGTGAAGCCTTCCACATAGGTGGCGATCTCGCGTGCAGCGGCGTAGACATAGGAGAGATCCGCGTGGCCGTCGCCGCGTCGGGACGGTGTGCCGACAGCGATGAACACGACGTCGGCGCTGCGGACACTTTCGCCGACATCGGTCGAAAAGGACAGCCGGCCGGTGCTGGTATTTTCGGCGACCAGTTGCTCGAGACCCGGCTCGTAGATCGGAATGCGGCCTTCGCGAAGGGCTTCGATCTTACTCAGATCCTTGTCGACGCAGATGACGTCGTGGCCGAAATCCGCAAAGCAAACGCCTGAAACGAGGCCGACATAGCCTGATCCAATCATCGTGATGCGCATATTTCCCTCAAATCATTAGAGTAGAACGTCATGCTGCGTCGCAGCATGACGTTCGTCATAGTTAATCTGGACGAAAAGACAATACCGAAGATCGCCTGAAACCCACATCGAAAATCGAACTCCGGGCACCGCAGCTTGCCGCGCGCTGCCCCGTCGATAGCCAAAACATAGGTTTGTGTGGGCAATATGACAAGTCGAGCGGCTCGTCAGAGCCGGCTCGACTTCAATCCGGAAACAGGATCAATCAGTCTATGTCGCTGCCTCGGTTGTTATAGCCGGTACCAGACGTAGGGGTCTGTTCCCGATTGAATCTTGTCCCAGCGCAGATCGGTATCGCGCCAGTTCTTGATGCTGCTTTTCCTGTTGTCGAGCACGAGGTCGCCCTTGTCGGTTCTGACCACGAGGACCGCATGTCCTTCACCGGAGGGTGTATATGCCGTTGCGATTCGCAAAGCGCGCGACGACCAGCCCATCGCGATCAGCCGACTGCGCTTGGTCAACGCGAAATCTTCGCAATCGCCGCTGCGAACATTCACCTTCCAGACGTCGCCATTCAGTTCGTTGCGGGAGTCGTTCCGGCCGATCATCGTACGATTGACGGCGGTGTTGACATCCTTTAGTTGCAGCATTTGCTTGTCCGTCAGTGCAACGACCGCCAAACCATTGTTGTCGCGGCATTCGGTCGGGTTCTGGGCGCAGAACAGCACCTGGGCGAAAGGCGGAATGATCTTGCCTTTTTCAGAGATATAACTGACCGCCGAATTACCGGTCAGACCGCGGGCAAAACCTGCGGGACCGGCGGCAAATGCCGAGCACGCATTGCCTGCTGTAAGGGCCAGTGCCAGAAGTGTAACGAAAGTTTTCTTCATCTCTTAAATCCCCGTCAGGACAACCGATTGAGATCAGGCTTGCCTTTTTTCTCGGTCAATGGCATGGCGATCTGATGATCTGCCAAGTATTGGGCGCAGAATATCTGTCCCGTTTCTGCTGCTTGGAAGGAGCATAGCCGGGCCTTGTCTCGATTGGCTTAAACCTTTCGCGACAATTTTAAACGATGTGGAATTCTGTTACACTTTAGCACGCAAGTGCTTGATGTTCAACTTATGTTAGTACGAGTAAATTAATCTCTTCGGTTGCAATGGCTTTGGTCGCCGCCTACTCTGGTAAACGAATTCACATGTTCTCCAACCTCATCAATAAGCGGGTCTTGCGAGAGGTTTTGCTTTTTGCCTTCATCGGCCTCGTTATATTGACGCTCATACCGTTCGGGAGCGTTACACCCTTTCCTTTCGCCTTCGCCGCGATCGGGATGTTTGCCCTCGCCATCATTTCGGGACTGCTGTTCGGAGAGCCGAGACAAAGCAGATGGGTTTTCAGTATCGCTTTGTTTCTACTCGTCGTCCTGGCGGGCTGGGCGTTCATCCAAACCATCGAACTGCCCGCCAATTGGTTGGCGAATCCCGCCTGGAATGCCGCGCGTGACCTGGCAGGTGCCCAGTCCGCGGCGATCTCGGTCGAACCGGCCGACACGTTCGCGTCGATCCTCCGGGTCGCCCTGCCTTTCGTCACGTTCCTGACCGGGCTCCTCTTATGCGATACCGATCAGCGCGCGAGAAAAGTGCTTGCCGGCCTCGGGCTTTCGGCGGGCATCATCGCTGTTTTCGGCCTGCTGCAGTTTTTGCTGTTTCCCAGCATCCTGATCGTCATCGAGAAACATGCCTACCTCGACAGCCTGACCGCGGTCTTCGTCAACCGCAATACCGCCGCGACCTTCCTCGGGCTTGGAACGCTGCTCATGCTGACCCTGGTCAGGGACATTGCCCGTGCCTATTCGAACTATCCGCCCGGTGAGCCGGGCCGAAACGCGCTTCTCTTGCGATCGTGGGTCTATATCCTGCTCTTGTGCGCATGCTTCACCGCGCTGATGCTCAGCCGCTCGCGCGCCGGGATATTTGCGACCTTTGTTGCCGCTCTCATCTATTTTCCGTGGCTTGTCATCAATTGGAACGGCTCGAGGCGTCATCTGAGACCGGCGTCAAGATGGCGTTCGATGCTGAAGCTCCTCTCGGCGATTGGTTTCATCGTAGTGTTACTGACGATGTTTGCAGGCCAGGCGATTTTGCGTGCGCAAGAGCGGCTGCTCGAGGATGATGATCGGTTTTGCATCCTGCCGGGCATATGGCGTGCCATTTCGGATCATTGGTTGACGGGAACCGGGCTCGGTACCTTTCGGACCGTGTTTTCTGCCTACCGCGATCCGGCCTGTGGAATTTTCGGGATCTTCGATCGCGCACACAATTTCTATCTCGAAGGGTTTCTGGGCCTCGGAATATTGTTCCCCATTGCGGCCGTCCTTGTCCTCTCGGTACTTGCAAGAGTGTTTTGGCGCGGGCTCGTCCAAAGGCGGCGTCTGAGGCACTATGTTCTTCTTGGTCTAGCGGCGACGGTTTTGGTCGCCCTTCATGCGGCGGTCGATTTTTCGCTGCAGATACCGGGTTTTGCGGTGTTTTACTCCGCCTTCCTCAGTGCGGTTGTCGCGATAAGCCTCGGGCGTAGCAACGGAGAGGCGGACATGGCATATGAGCGGCCGTTAACCACTTAAAGTTTAAATGGATGGATTTTAATAAGATTTTCGGAAAAGATCGATTGTGCAGGTGCGAACGGTTGACTCTGAAACCCAAGAAATTTTATAGCGGGTGCAGCCTTCGGATTGTTGCGGCGCAAGAAAAGTCGCACCGGGGCCGTTTTTCGCTTCCTAAGGGCTCGACGTTGCCAGCCTGCCACAGTTAGGGGAATGTTAATCGGCTTTCAGTGTTATTGATCGGGGATCGTCTTGTATTTTGTCAGATTGCGGAGCAGTAGCTTCAGAGGCGTCAACACAGGGTATTCTATGGGTTGTTCTCGTATCAGTAGTACACGCGTCGCCATTGTTGTAGCGCTAACGACTATATTGGCAAGCTGCACATCGTTGCCAAGATCCGGTCCCGATCACAAAGATGTTGATCGCGATGCAGCCGTGAAAGTGACAACCAAGGAGCGTCGCGTCGGTATCGACTACGCCCTGATTGATCTCAGCAAGAACGTCCTGTCGTATTTTACCGCTCCCCAGCCAACATCCTTCAAAGGTTTTGGTGGTGGTCGAGGCGGGGCGCCCGAAATTCCGCTCGGTTTCGGTGATGTCGTTTCGGTTGCCATCTTCGAGGCTCAGTCGGGCGGTCTTTTCATTCCGTCCGATGCAGGTAGCCGACCCGGCAATTACATCTCGCTGCCAGAGCAGACCATCGATAGAAACGGAACGATCACAATTCCCTATGCAGGCCGGGTTCCGGCTGCCGGTCGCCTGAAGGAGACCGTAGAGCAGGACGTCGAGGATCGCCTGGCAAGCCGCGCGATCGAGCCGCAGGTGGTTATAACCACAACCACAAGCCGCTCCAGTCAGGTTGCCGTGCTCGGTGATGTCAACAATCCCCAGCGCGTCGAGATCAGCCCGGCCGGTGAGCGCGTTCTGGATGTCATTTCCGCCGCGGGTGGTTTGACGACCAACAATATCGAAACGAATGTGACGCTGCAGCGTCGTGGCAAGACGGCAACCGTCGCCTACACTACGCTATTGAAGAACCCGGCCGAAAATATTTATGTTGCGCCGGATGACACGATTTCGATCGATCATGAGCGTCGCACATATCTTGCGCTCGGCGCCGCAGGCACCAGCGGTCGCTTCGATTTCGAAGAGTCTGATCTGACCCTTGGAGAGGCAATCGCCAAGGCGGGCGGCCTGCGCGACGACCGCGCTGATCCGGCACAGGTCCTGCTCTACCGCCTTGTCCCCAAGAAAACGGTTGCAGCGATGCACGTGGACGCGACGAGGTTTACGGGTGAAACGGTTCCGGTAATCATCCGCGCGAATCTTCGCGATCCGGCAACCTTGTTTGCTGTTCAGCAATTCAAGATGGAAGACAAGGATATTATCTATATTTCCAATTCGGCCTCTGTTGAACTGGTCAAGTTCCTTGACATCGTAAACTCGGTATCGTCCACTATTTCCGGAGTGGCCGACGATGCGAACGATACCAGCAATGCGGTCCAGGATCTTGGAAATTGATTGACATAGGCGGGCCGTCATCGATCGCGAATGATCAGTGAGGGCGGCCTATATAGCGGATTTGATGAAGGACTGTGGTTATGGCAAGGTCTGGTGTTTATCGTAAGCTTGCGTATAGCGGAATCGTCGTCGCGATGTTTGCCGGCATGAATTCAAGCGCTTTTGCGGCAGCTTGTTTGGGTCCGGCAAGTCTGACTTCCGTCGATGTCGGCGGATTTACCGCTAGCCCTGCCGTTCTGCTCGACATGTCCGATCCGTTGGTTTTGTCATCGCGTGTTCGCGCGCTGGTCGGAAGCAGCAATGATGCGCTGTCGCCAGTGATCGAGCAGGCAAAGAAGGCCAGTGCTGCACAGATGGCGGCTATCGGCTCCGGTCTCGCGCGGGCCGCAAACAGCTGCCAGGTAACGGATCCGCAATTCAAGCTGGCGATCGAAAAGGCCGTTGCCGAGGCGACTATTGCCGATCCCAACCTCGCGCCGCTGCTTGCCGCCTTTGCAAAGGTCCTTGCCGAAGGCGGGACCGCAGCTCTTGGTCCGGGTGCAAGTGCCGCCGCCGCATCCGGCATCGGCAATGATGGGCAAGTTGGACAAACCGGGCCTGGAGCGGACGATGGTACGCCGTTCGACGGCGCTGCCACAACTGCGGGTACACTGAAGGTCTCGAATGCCGGCGCAGATGATTCATCGTCGACTTCAACGACGACGATCGTCAGCATCGGAGCGGCTGGGCAGTCGTCCACCGATCCGACGCAGTCGACGAGTCAGAGTGTCCCGGTCATACAATAGCTGGAATTGCCCGTAGATCTTAGCACTTGACGCTTTTGTTGGAGATCGAAATTGCTATCGCCAGATAAACTTACGCCGCGTATCGACCCCTCCCGCGATACGGGAAACGAAGCTGACTTCATCGATTTCGACAAGCTCATCGCAATCGCCCGCCGACAGTGGCGGATGGTTGCGGCGTGCGGTTTCGCCTTCGCCATTCTGGGCATTGTGTATGTCCTGACTTCGGTGCCTGTCTACACCGCCGACACGAGCGTGCTGATCGACCGCAGCGATAGTCAGGTGATCAATCAGCTGGCGGCTTTCGGCCAGATGGACGATGACGAAGGTACTGTCCTCAGTCAGGTTGAGCTTTTGAAGTCCGACACGATCGCCTATGCTGTTGTCGACAAGCTGAAACTCGTCGACAATCCGGAGTTCATGGGACCGAAGAGCTCGCTTTTTTCTGTCTCAACGTTGAAATCCTTCATGAATTTTCGGTCGTGGTTTGCCGACGACGCAGTCGTCGCCCCCGACCCGGAAATGAGGCGGCGAGGCGCTGCGGAGACTGTCGCTGGCAATATCGATGTCGAACGCGTCGGCCGCTCCTACGTCCTCGATGTCAGCTATACCGCGCAGTCGCCCGGCCTGGCGCGTGATATCGCGGCTGGGATCGCCGACGTCTATCTGGTCGACAAGCTCAATTCCAAATACGAGGCGACGCGCCGGGCCGGCCAATGGCTGCAGGAGCGCATCGAAGAGCTCCGGCAGCAGGCGCTGGACACCGACCTTGCGGTTCAAAAATTCCGCGGCGAGCATGGGCTTGTCGAGGCCGGATCCGGTACGCTGATTAGCGAGCAGCAGCTTTCCGAAATCAACACCCAATTGATCAATGCGCAGGCCGAGACAGCGAAGGCCGAGGCAAGATATGCCCGCGTCAAGTCGATCATCGACGCCAAGCAGACCGATGCGATCGTCACGGATGTGCTCGACAGCTCGATTTCGAACGACCTACGCAAGAAATATCTGGAAGCTTCCAAGCTAGAGACCGAAATTGAGGCCCGGCTCGGTCCCGATCACGTCCAGGCGGTTCGGCTTCGTGCGGAAATGGAAGAATATAAGAGGCTCATGTTCGATGAGTTGAATCGCATCGCCGAAAGCTACCAAAGCGAGCTGCAGGTCGCGAAATCGCGGGAAAATTCTCTGCGCGACAGTGTGACACAGGCGACGGGCGTAGCCGCAACGGCCGGCGAAACGCAGGTGCAGCTTCGCGAGCTGGAGCGCACGCGCGATACCTATAAGAATCTCTATCAGAGCTTCTTGACGCGCTATCAGGAAGCAATTCAACAGCAGAGCTTTCCGATTACCGCTGCTCGCATCATCACGACGGCGGAGACGCCGACGAAGCCGAGCGCTCCGAAGAGAGCTCTCGTCGTGGCTTTCGCGATGTTCGTGGGATGTGCATTTGGAAGTGGTATAGCCGCCTTCCGCGAATTCCGGGATCGGTTCTTCCGCACCGGCGACGATGTCCGGGACGTGCTCGATGTCGAGTCTCTCGGTGTCATGCCGCTGATTGAAAATAACGTCGACGATCCGACGCTCGTTGATCCCGGCAATCCGCGAAGCATTGCCAGGGGCGGGAAGACCACGACCTATGTCGAGGAGCATCCGCTCTCGGCATTTGCCGAGACGCTTCGAAGCGCCAAGATAGCCATCGACCTCAGTGCTGCCGATCAGCGCTGCAAGGTCATCGGCGTCGTGTCGAGCTTGCCCGGCGAGGGGAAGTCGACGACATCCATCAATTTTGCCAAGCTCCTGGCAATGCAGGGTGCGCGTTGCCTGCTTATCGACGGCGACATGCGCAATCCCGGTGCCACCCGGGCGATCGGCCGCCATGCCGAGGCCGGCTTGCTCGAGGCGATCGTTGACAGCCGACCGCTCAAGGATCTGATCCTTCTCGATCCCAAAACAAAGCTCGCATTTTTGCCGACGGTGGCACGGTATCGTGTTCCGCATTCGTCGGAGCTGCTTGCGTCACGCGGCATGGATCAGCTTCTTCAAACGGCACGTCAAAGCTTCGATTATATTATCGTCGACCTGCCGCCCTTGGCGCCGGTTGTGGATGCACGCGCCATCAATTCGAAGCTGGATGCGGTGGTTTTCGTTATCGAGTGGGGAAAGACATCGCGCAAGGTCGTGCAGTCGACCCTGCTTTCCGAGCCGGAACTCTATGCGAAATGCGTCGGTACTATATTGACCAAGGTCGACCCGTCGCAGATGAAACTTTACCGGACGTTCGGTTCGAGCGAGTATTATTATAAGCGTTATTCGCGATACTATACCGAAAGCTGATGTTCCGCGGTCAGTTCGTTTCGGTTACCAGGATCGCTTTCGTTATCGTCACCGTCGTCTTTGTGGTGCTGGCCGGTCGAGAGCTCTCCGCTTCGATAAGAACGGCCAGCATCTCGATCGTCGCCGAAAGGATCGAGCGTGGAGAGACGGTCGCGGATGAAGTCGTGACCAAATATGCGGTGCGTAGTGTCGACGTCGTTGACGGACATTATTGCCGATCAGACATTGTGGCTGCTGGCGTAACCCTCGTTCTGGCGCAACTCGATCGGCAGAATGTCAATGTCAACTACGACGCCTGGGCCGTTGCAGCGTCGAGTGCGCGCGAGTATCTGCGGTATGCGCTTTCGTGCATGCCGACGAACAGCAATTTTTGGCTTCGCCTTGCGGCCGTGCAGTCGACAATTGCGGAAGAGCCGGTCGCGATTGCGGGAATGATGAAGCGTTCGGTTGTGCTCGCCCCCCACGACCAGGTGATGATTCTGACGCGGTTTTATTTCTGGAACGATTTTACCGATGCAACGCTTGCCGCGGCAAAGAGCGCGCTCGATAGCGATCTTACGACGATGCTGAAACTGGGCGATCGTTGCAGGGTCAACGCTACGATAAAAGAGATTAGCCCACAGCTTCGTCCAATCTTCGATCAAACCTGGACGAGCGTTGGAGAGGCTGCGACGGCGCGGTTCCGACAGCGTTGCAGCGAGTAAATCACCGAGTCGGTTTTCAAAGACAGTTCCAAGCTCCAAAACGGCGCTGAACCAACGCCCGATGGAATATAATCGTGCTGTTCTGGAGGCAGTTCCGAGCTCCGCTGAAGTTAGCGGTCCATCTGGTTGCCGGCAGCCGCGCACGACGGCTCATTCTCTTAACCGGAGCTCAACTTGTATAAAACAACGCCCGCTGCTTACGCGGCGGGCTTTGTTTTTTGATCAGACTTCTGCGTCCGCGCCAGTGATGTTGAGTGTCAGAACGCCGACGTCGGTGTGGCCTTCGCCGTCAGAGATCTTGTAGAACTGGACGGTTTCCGTGACGTGATCGCCCGCAGCAACATCTACTGCCAGATCATAGGTAAATGTTCCATCCGCTTTGACATGGAACGTGCCATACGTGCCGGCGACATCGGTCGTTGCGCTTGGATCGCCGTTTACGGTCGTGGCGCCGAACTGGCGGAGGAAGAGATGACCATTGTCGCCGGCAATGTCGTTATCCAGGGCGTTGCCGCCGATGGCGTCGCCTTCTGTGAAGCTGTAGTGGTCGTCGACGGCGATCGGCTTTACCTGGGTTACGCCCTGAATGTTCAGCGTGAACAGGCCGACATCGGTATGACCGCTGCCGTCGGAAATCTTGTACGAGACCTTCTCCTGGAGCAATTCACCATTGGTGAAGTTGACCTTGGCAGCGTCGCTCAGGACATAGGTGTAACTACCGTCAGGCTTGACGAAGAAGGTGCCGTAGTCGCCTTGGATCTCTGTGATCTGGCTGTTGCCGCTCTTGGCGCCAACGCTCGCACCGTCGAAGGCGCGCAGGAACAGGTGTCCGTTATCGGATGAATCGTTGGAAAGCAGATTTCCTGAAATGGCGTCAGTTTCCAGGAATGTTGCACTATCGTCGGTTGCGTGAACAGCCATCGGTTCTCTCCTTGAATTGTTCTTTGCTAGGTCAATTCTGACCTTTAGCGAGCTGCCCGATTAAGGATATCTTAATACAGAGAGTCAAGGGTGTAATTAACAGCAAGTGAACATTTTGGGGTGTATCGTACAATAATGACACACCTGGAACTCGTATAAGATAGTGAAACGCCGCGGGATTGTTGCGTTAAAAATAAGTGAAAATGTCAAATGACAGATACGAATCCATTTTTCTTCAGGATAGAAGAATGTTTATTCAAGGGCAATTTATAAAAATACGCTGATGTTCAGATGTGCAGATGAGATATTGACATAATCACTACGGGCTATGGCGTGACATTTTTCGTTGCTCGCTCGATCTCATGATTTTCGGCGAAGTAACTGATGTCGCGCTCTTGTCACATATGTTTATCAAGTAAGCTTTCTTTCGAGGCGCAATTTTCGCAAATTAATATGCGTGTCCTGGAAGATAGTCTTAATGCCACTGCTGATGTCAGGTAACCTGTCCATAATTGTGCAGCGCAACTTTTTTTGCAACGCGAAATATTCGAGAAGCGAAGATATTTTGTAGAGGATGTAAGAATTGTCGCGAGATAGAACGCATTTTAGTGTTCCATTTTAGGAGGCAGAGAGAAGTCTGCAGGTAAAAGATTTTCCAGTATCTTTGGGAGATCATGGCGTGACCGTCTACTATGTAAATTCGGCAACGGGATCCAATCAGAATAGTGGGATGAGCGAGCAGTCGGCTTTCGCGACGCTTTCCGCGGTCGAATCCTTGAGGCTAAAGCCGGGAGACAGCGTGCTGCTTGCCGCCGGAAGCGTGTTTAACGAGCAATTCGACCTGAAATACTCCGGCACTGTCAGCTCTCCGATTACCATTGGCAGTTACGGCGTTGGCGATGCGCCGGTCATTCACAGTAGCAATGACGGCATCCACGGCTCGAAGGCTTCAAACATCATCGTGGAGAACATCAAGATTGCTGATACCGGCGGTGCGGCGATATATGCGGGAAATGTCTCTAACTGGACCGTCCGCAACGGTCCTGGTGCTTGTCCGGGCTGTAAATGCGGTGGTCGAGGACAACACCGTGGTCGGTGGCGGTTTCGGGATAGGTGCCAACGCAGGCAAGAATATCGCCATCCACGACAATGACATTTCGGGATATGGTGGTTACAGCTGGTCTTTCGGCATCGGCCTTGGCGACCAGGGCGATGCGACAAACTATGATATCAGTGGAAACTATATTCATAACGGCGTCTGGGGCGTGTCGATCAGCGCTGCAGGTTACCCAAGTTATACACGCACGGATATCGATATTCATGGTAATGTCTTTGACGACCTGTCGTCCTCGGCGCTGAAGGTCGACAGGCCTGCATCCGGCTCTTTCCATGATAATATCATCGACAGCGTGGTGTCGACGTTGACAATGCCGGTCGCAATTGCCCTGCAGAGCACCTTCCTGATCAACGACAATAAAACGCTGGAGCAAGCGCAGGCCGAACTCGACGCTACGACTGGCAACACCCCGTCCACCAATGAGACGCCTACCACACCGGTTGTGGAGCCGCATGTCGAACCGTCAACACCGTCGCAGACAAGCACTCCGGCGCCGGCGACCGAAGCGCAGGTTTCCACCGCACCCACCGTCGCCGTTCCCAAGATTGTCGCAGCCCATGACAGCCTGAAGATCTCGACGGATACGGGCAGCGCCTATCATGGCAACCTCCTCGAAAACGATAGCGCAATCAATGGAACCGTGCTGCTTCGTCGCTTCGGTGACAGCGCAGTGGACAAGCATGGCCTGACGCTGACGGGGAAATACGGCGTCATCCATGTGGAGAGCGACGGTGATTACACGTATACGGTCGATGCGGTGAAAATCGCCGGTCTCAGCGGAAAGGTCAGCGAATCCTTCCAATATAAGATTTCTGACGGCGCTTCTCACGTCGATAGCGACTCGCTCGGCGTGTATATAAATGTGGACGCGTTCCATAGCAGCCAAGCATCGCACCTGCTGGTTTGAATCACGCCAAAGAGAGCGCCGGCCCGCTGTTCAACATCTGAAAGCTTGATGATGAAGGGGTGTCGGCGGTCGACGGCGCGGATAAAAAAATAGTTCCGCCGTTCATAGGAAAAATGAACTATAGATTGAATTTATAGTTAACGCCCCAGTAAACGTCGCGCATATGCGCGCGATACGTTCATCTCTCTGCGCCGTTGTTGGGCAATTTGCGATTTTCACTTGCTTAGGTTGGTATATTTAGCGTAGCGTCAAGTCAGAATCCCTGAAGCCGCTCGTTATAAATTGGAATTTTTGGTCACTTTTTGGTTGGATTCATGTAATAGGTCGTGGGCTTGCAAGCGGGTCCGGCGCCGGTGTCGGGGTCCAAGGCAGTCGTGTCATTGATCGGGCGTGATGGACCCGGAGCTGGAGTGTGCGCCGGCATATTTGCTTTCGTGCGATGCGGTAAGAGAGGGATTATTTCGTGTTTCAGAATTCAGCAGCTGATGTCAGCGAGCCATCCAAAGCATTAAGGAAATGCAAGGGGGGGCTCGTTTTCATTGGAATAGCAAGCGCGCTTATCAATATCCTATACCTTACAAGTTCATTTTTTATGCTTGAGGTGTATGACCGGGTCATCCCCAGCAAAAGCATACCTTCGCTGGCTGTCCTGGCAATACTTGCGTTAATGCTTTACTGTTTTCAAGGAGCGTTCGAGGTTCTGCGAAGCAGGATGCTTGTGCGTGTTGCCGGTGCGCTTGACGAGATGGTGAACGGACGTGTGTTCCGCGCGCTGATCAAGGCTCCGTTGAAGGTCAAAATCGGTGGCGACGGGCTTCAGCCGTTGCGCGACTTCGACCAGATCAGAACCTTCCTGTCCGGTATGGGCCCGACAGCGATGTTCGATCTGCCCTGGTTGCCGTTCTATATCGTGATCTGCTTCCTCTTTCATCCGGCTATCGGATATATCGCGATCGGTGGATCGCTGGTTCTCGCCATCCTGACGTTCATGACCAATCAGGGAACGCGTACGCTCTCAAAAAAGCAATCTGACTCCGCCAATATGCGGAATGCCTTCGCGCAGACCTCGATCCGCAACTCCGAGGTTATTCACGCCATGGGCATGGCAGGCACGATGGCCGAAATCTGGGACCGCAAGAACAGTGAATACCGGACGATCACCCGGCAGGCATCGGATGTCGGCAACGGATATGCGACCTTGTCGAAGATTTTCCGTATTGCTTTGCAATCGGGAACGCTCGCGACCGGCGCAATCCTGGTCATTCAAGGGCAGGCCTCTTCGGGAATTATCATCGCGGGCTCGATATTGACCTCGCGCGCTCTGGCGCCTGTCGAAGCGGCGATTGGAAATTGGCGTGGTTTCGTTTCTGCTCAGCAGAGCTGGGCGCGGCTTTCGAGCCTGCTGAAAACCATTCCTGAGATTCCAGCCCCCCTTGCGCTCGCGGCTCCTACCAAGCAAGTCACTGTCGAGGGCTTGGCGAGCGGACCGCCGGCGGGCCAGCGCCTGGTCATCTCCGATGTCAGCTTCGGCTTGAGGGCGGG
This sequence comes from Rhizobium sp. 01N447_2, assembly GCF_056399245.1. Classification (NCBI taxonomy): domain Bacteria; kingdom Pseudomonadati; phylum Pseudomonadota; class Alphaproteobacteria; order Hyphomicrobiales; family Rhizobiaceae; genus Rhizobium; species Rhizobium sp. 01N447_2. The sequence goes on along the minus strand of NZ_JBFTQY010000014.1, from coordinate 110,860 downwards.
CAGCGCGCTTGGTGTCATTGGTTACAGTGCCTCGGGCAAGTCGTCGTTGGCACGGGCGATGATGGGCATCTGGCCGACCGTCAGAGGATCCATTCGTCTCGATGGCGCTGCGCTGGATCAGTGGGACGGCGACGCACTTGGCCGGCATATCGGTTATCTCCCGCAGGATGTGGAGCTTTTCTCGGGGACCGTCGCGCAGAATATCTGCCGTTTCGCGAAGGAGATGTCACCCGAGGTCGTGGTTGCCGCAGCGCGGGCGGCGCGTGTTCACGATCTTATTCTTCGTCTACCGAACGGTTACGAAACCGAAATCGGCGAAGGCGGTGCTGCACTTTCAGCCGGCCAGAGACAGCGTATCGCGCTGGCAAGAGCGCTTTACGGCGAACCATTCCTCGTCGTGCTCGACGAACCGAACTCCAATCTCGATGAAGAAGGCGAGCGGGCGCTGAGTGCCGCGATCATGAGCGTGCGGGCGCGCGGCGGCATTGTCGTTGTCATCGCACATCGGTCCGGCGTTCTAGCGGTCTGCGACTTCGTGCTGATGATGCAGGAAGGCCGTATGATCGCGTTTGGTCCCAAAGAGGAAGTTCTGGCAAGGGTCAGCCGGCCGGAAGCGGCGCGTACGCCGATTGCCGAGCGCGTGGCTCAGCTTAAAGTCGTGGTCGACGGCATGAATGCGGCCGAATAGGCCAGAAGGAAGATTGTGAGCAAGGTTATCAGTGAATCGAAACGCTCCCTCAATCGGCATGTTGCCGTTGTCGGTGTGTTGTCGATAGCCCTCGTTTGTGGCATCGGCGGTTGGGCGGCGACGACAGAGCTTTCGAGCGCAGTCATCGGCGAGGGCGTGATCGTCGTCGACGGCGATGTCAAGAAGATCCAGCACCTGACAGGTGGTATCGTGTCGGAATTGCTGGTCTCCGAAAACGACCATGTGACGGCAGGGCAGGTGCTGATCCGGCTCGATGGAACGACGACCAGAGCGAACCTCTCGATTGTCGAAAGCACGCTCGCTCAGCTTTATGCGCGCCGTGCCCGTCTAAAGGCGGAACGGATCGGCGCCGAATCGTTCGAGGTCGAGGAAAACATCACCGATCTGACATCCAGCACCTCGGCGCAGAAGCTTCTCGATGGCGAGCAGAAGTTGTTCGACAGTCGCAGGTCGGCGCTTATCGGGATGAAGAGCCAGCTGGCATCGCGTAAGGATCAGCTGGCCGAGCAGGTAAAGGGGTTGGTCGTTCAGATCAATGCCACCAATGATTCCCTGGGCTTGATCGAAGAGGAGCTTGGAGGCATTGATGTGCTCTATAAGAAGGGGCTGGTCACTCTTCAGCGTTTGAATCAGCTCAAGCGGGCACGTGCCGATCTCCAGGGCAACAGCGGCCAGGAAATTGCAGCAAAGGCGGAGGCCGAGGGCAAGGCAATCGAGATCGATCGCCAGTCGATCCAGCTCGACGAGGATCGTCGTTCGGAGATCGCAAAGGACCTGACCGACGTCGAGGCGCAGATAGCCGAATATGAAGAGCGCCGCGGAACCGCGCTCGATCAGCTGCACCGTCTCGACATTACCGCGCCGCTGACCGGACGAGTTCACGAACTTTCGGTTCACACGGTCAATGGCGTCATCGATCCCGGTCAGACGCTGATGCTCGTCGTGCCCGAAAACAACGAGCTTACGGTCGAGGCGAAAGTTGCCACCCGCGACATTGATCAGGTTCACGTCGGTCAGTCCGTCGATGTGCGTTTCAGCGCTTTCGATCAACGCACGACGCCTGACGTGAGCGGTGAGATTACCTCTATCGCTCCTGATATCGTCAAGGATGAGCGCACGGGCATTAGCTACTATCCCCTTCGCGTCAAGCCGAAACCTGAAAGCATCGCCAGGATGAAGACAATAAAGCTCTATCCCGGCATGCCGGCGGAGGTCTTTATCAAGATCGGCGACCGGACGGTTATATCCTATCTCACCAAGCCTCTGACCGATCAGATGCAGCACGTATTTCGTCAGGAGTGATTGGCGGCTGTTTCGCGTTAGGAGCCCCACGTCTTAAAGCAGCCGTTGTCATTCGCCGGGCTGGGGTTGGGTTATTTCGTGGCGCTTGAACAGAGGTATGAGCTTCCATTTCACGAAATTGTCTCAAGCCTGCTGCAGGGTCTCCCTATGATATGTTTGCGGCTTTGGCGAGCGGCGCCAATTGAGAGGCGACCGGCTTATGGACTGGTTCTGTTTCTGGCGTGTCTGGTGATGCTTTCAGCGACCAAAAACGGTTATGCCGATAGTCCTCCGCCGCTGAAAATAGTGGCCTTCGGAACATCCTTGACGGCCCGCGGGGGATGGCAGCCTGCCCTTGAGACAGAGCTTGCAGCCTGCCTGCACCGGCCTGTGAAGGTCGATAGTGTTGCGAAAAGCGGTGAAACGTCGCTGTGGGCTCTAACCCAGATCGATCGCGTCGTTGCCGAGCAGCCGGATATCATCCTGATTGAGCTCTACGCCAACGACGCAACGCTGCATCGGTTTGTGTCGCTTGTACAAAGCCGAAAGAATATCGGCGACATCCTCGACCAGCTTCGGCAGCGCCTGCCGCAAGCGCGGATTGTCGTCATGGCCATGAATCCGTTTTCAGGATTACGTGGGCTGATCCGCCCCTTTGTCGACAGCTACATCTCGGCACATCAGGCGGAGGCGCAAAAACGGGGCCTGGAGTTTGTCGACCACCGGCCCAACTGGGAGCGTCTTACGCCGGATGATCTGGTTACGGCAATTCCTGATGGCGCGCATCCTCTGCCCGACATCGCCTCCAAAATCATCACGCCTGAACTCGTCAAACGCATCGCCGGCAACAATTGCGGAGAATGAAAAATCCTCACATGCCCGTCACAATCCGTGACGGCTTCCGGGTTCAGACGGCGGCAATATAATTTTTCAAGTAACTGACCAGCGAAGCCCGGCCGGCCTCAGACGAATCTTCGTGAGACGGACTATCCAGATCTTCGAGGAGATAGTTTTTGAGATCGTCATCGGTATGCGCGACATAGATACCCGGTCGGCCTGCGAGCTGGCCTACCGTGGCAAGCTGATGATCGTTTCGGTGCTCGCCGAGCGCCGCCTGTCGGGGAACGAGAATGATCGGCTTCCCAAAACGCTTGGCCGTCAGCACAGTGCCAATTCCCGCATGAGAGACGATGATGGTTGCATCGCGAAAGACCTTATCAAAGTCCTTCGGCTCGATATTTTTGATCCACTTCATGTTCTGTGGCGTGTAGCTGCCCCTGCCGATCTGTGCCAGAACCGGTTTGGACAGTTCCGTTGCGAAGGTATCGACGGCCTTGACGAGGCGATCGAATGGCAGCTGCGTTCCGACGGTGACGAGAATCAAAGGACAGCTCCTGCGTAGTGGGGGCCATCCGGCCGTGAAAGATGCTGCCATTGCGTGAGCCAGAGCGTCGCAATATGGCCAGCCAATTTTCCCGATAGGGAGAGCTTCTCGACATTGGCGACGCTATCGATCCAGATCGTTCGCTTGCCCATCAATTTGCCGGCAAGCAGGCAAAAAAGTCCGGGTGCGGCGCCGGTCGAGATAATAACGTCTGGCCTCTGCTTGATGACGATGGAGAAGGCGCTGAAAAAGCACCGGATCGACATTGTGATCGAGTCGCGGCTGCAATCGGGAAGCACCAGGCCGTCGCGAATGTCGTATTTGGCAAGCAGCCCTGGGATGGTCGTTGCAAAGACGATATCGCAGCCCTCGAATGCGCCGCGCATGGCCATCAGCTGTTCCCAATGGCCGCCTCCTGACGAGGCAGCGAGAACCTTCAATTTTTTCTCAGCCATAGACAGGCATCTCCTATATTTGACCGATGATAATAGCGCAAAACCGTTCTGTTCAAACTGCGGCTGTGCCGCGATAATTCAATAGAAGTGTAGCATTTTTGGTTTGGTTGGTCGAAGCTTTGAAATTCATGGACGGCCGGTTAACCGTAGGATGTTTTCGTCTTGAACAAAAGAAGGGCCGAAACTCATTCGAGGCCCTCCCGCAAGCAATATCAGTGGGCGGCATTGGGTTTGTATTCCTGGTACGCGTGTCCGAGAATCCCGTTGACCATGCCAGCACCGCGCAGAACGTGGGTGAGAGCTCGCATGCCCCAATAGGGTGAAATCAAAATCGCCGGCAGCATGGCCAGTCCCAGTATGACCCTCGTCGCTCCATAAACCGCGCGATAGGCTCGGCGCTTGAGGTTGCCATGCAGGACCTCACTGACTGCGAAGGTATTTCCGAGCCGGTATTGTCTTTGCAGCACCCATTTCCAGGTCATCCGGTTCGCGGGAACGATATCATAGACAAGCGCCTTATCAGCCCAGAAAACCTGCATGCCGCGACGGATGGCCTGATTGAAGAAGAGATAATCCGTGCCTCCGGTGAATCGCATCTTCTCTTCAAAACGCAGATTCCATGAGCGGATCAGGGGATAGTCGAACATGACGTTGTTCGAGGCCGCATAACCGATACGCTGACCGTCCTTGTTCTTTTTGCGCTCGAAGACTCTCGCCTTGATGAAATATTCCGGCGGGTTTTCCGGATAGACCGGCTGGACGGGACCGTAGACGCAATCGGCGCGGCTTTTCTCCCGTGTTTCCAGCATCGCGTCCAGCCAGCCGTCGACCGGCCATTCGTCATCGTCGAGAAAGCAGAAAAGGTCGGTGCCGGGAGGCGCTGAATCCATCGCGCGGTTGCGCGCAAAGGGTATGCCCTGGTTTTGTTCGATGACGTAGATCAGGTCGTAGGCGCCTGTCTGGCCGAACCCCTCCACCGTGGCCTTTGCGCTGCCGGCTGCATCATTGTCCACGATCACCATGGTGAGATGATAGGGACGATCCGGATGTCGATTCTGGCGGGTCATCACGTCAAGTAGCTTGGCAATCCCGTCGAGGCGTCGATAGGTCAGCACGCCGACGGCGATATTCAGCGGTGCGGCGCCTGCTTCTGTGCCGACGGATGAATGCGGAAAAGTCTGTTGCTGATTCATGACTGTCCTCTCCGCAGCATATTTCCCAAACGCTTGCGCGCCGCCATCAAGGCCACTTCGGTCGCGGCAGCATCGCCGAACGGACCGCCGGCCACCGTGTTGCGAGCTTCGCCCCGGAGCTTCAGAAGCGATGTCGTTTCGGCAATTCCGCCGGCCACGAGGCTCTTGCCGAGTGCCTGCAGCCCGTCATAGCGGCGTGCCAGTTCGAGCCCAGTCGCGATCATGATCCGCGGGCGCAGTGTCTTTGCCCTGCTTGTGCCCGTGTAGCGGTTCGACTCATGAATGCGCTGAAACGTCAGCGGTGTTTCGACGATGGCGCCGCGGCCGAGAAAGGCAGCGGCAAACTTGATATAATTGTCGCTGAGGACGACGTCTGTCGCGACGGACATCGGCAGTATCTGGGACAGCAGATTGCGGCGGAAGCTCAAGCCCGATGTCGGAACCGGAAGCGAGGGAAAGCCGCCCCTGCGAAGGGTGTCCCGCTTGTCGAACAGTGTCACTTGCAGCTCTGCAGGAGGCTGGTCGCTTTCCTCGGTCGTCACCCGGTCGAAGCACCAGTCGATCTCGTTGTGATCGTAGATCTCGGCGATACGAGCAAGTTTGCCGGGCAGAAACGCATCATCGGCATCGAGGAGAAAGAGGATATCGCCGCTTGCGGCCGCAAAACCCGCATTGAAGCTCGATGCCTGGCCACCATTTTCCTTCAATACGGTCAGGATCCGCTCGCCATAGGAAGCAAGAATCTCTTGGGAATCATCGGTGGAGCCATCGTCGACCACGATCACTTCGAAGTCGGGATAGACCTGCGACAGAACACTGTCGATGCATGGGCGCAGATACTGGCCGTAATTGAAATTGTTGATAAGCACCGATAATTTCAATGCACGACCTCCTGCGCTAGTCGACCAGAATGATTTACTGCCGGCGCGTATCGGCGAAGTCCGGCGCGGTAGCCACGCATGTAATAGTACTTCCAGATGGCCCAGAACCGCTTCTTTGATCGCGGCAACGGATAAAGGAGGGCTGCCCGAACCGCCCAGTTGGCGCTCTCGATCCAGGTTCTTAAGGGGATTCCCCCGATCCTTATACCTTTGGGAATGTTTTCAACGAAGAGCGCCGGCATTCCATAGCCAAGACGTTCCCCACGCTTCTGTACCCAAGCCTCTGTCACGCTAGAGGCTGGAATCCAATGATGAACAATGGCCTCAGCGCACCGATAGGTTTTCACGCCGCTTCGGGATAAGCGGCTGACAATTTCCGTATCCTCTCCCATTGCGAAAAGACCTCCTGGAAGCGGCCCGATATCTTCGCGGAATCGAACATTGCTGCCAAGCAATTCGCGACGCACGGTCGTGTTCGGACCCCAAATTTTTGTCGGGTCGCATGGGCCACTGGATTCCTGGTCGGCTATGGCGAAGGTTGATCCCATGGGAATCCAGTCCAACATCGGATCCCCATGGGGATAATGCTCCCAATTTGGAAGAATTCGGCCGCCGATAACGCCGAAATCCGGGTTCGCCTCCGCGCATGCAGCGATCGAACTCAACCAGTTCGCATCTGCCTCGACGTCGTCGTCCGTAAAAACGATCAGCGCTCCTCGAGCTATCACCAGAGCTGCGTTCATAGCTCCTGATTTGCCTGGGCGGGTATGATTAACAACAACAATTGGAAGCTTCGTTGCATATTGATCGAGAAGCTCCTGTGTTTCGTCTTTACTGTTGTTGTTGACGGCAATCAGTTCCCATTGTTCGACTGGAAGGTTTTGCCCCAACATCGAATCCAGCATCTGTTGAAGCCGTCTGCTGGCGCCGTTGAAGGACGAAAAGATGACACTAATTCTCGGATCCGTCATCAAACCCACTCGCCTCCTGACGTGCGAAAATCCTGCCCGCTGCCTCCGCAGCTGGAGCACTTCCTGTCGATGCCGCGGTTTAGTACTTTCGTCATTTGGCACCGACCTGAGAGTAGATCGTTCTATTCATCGTAGATCGCTGCTTGAGAAATTGGCGCAGGATCCCCTGTCTCACCGACTGCGCCCAGAGCAATTTGAAGCGAACGCCGTTTAGCGGAAATCTCTTGACGACGACGCTGGCCGGCACCATCAGAAGCCATCTCAAGGCGCTAGCGATGGGCAGACCGCCAATTTTCGTTTTTCTGTCGAAGAGGTCCGGCCGAACGATAACCAAGCCCATGCCATAACGCTCGCCGCGCCGCAAAACCCAGCCTTCGTTCACATAGCCCTTCCTGACAATGTGCCGAACCCCGGGATGCCGCGAGTGAAAAGCCTTGGCTCCATTCTTCTCCAACCTGAGAGCGAAAGCAGTATCCTCACCCATGGGGAACTGAGCGACAGTGGCATCGGGGCCGAGGCCGTCGTGAACGATATAGCTGGATCCTAAAATGGAACGACGGAAGGCCGAATTCGGCCCCGATATCAATGCCGCTGAAATCGGCCCCTCGGGTAGACCGCCATTTAGCGCATAAAGAATCCCCAGATGCCCGTAATTGATGAGCCACGGTGCAGGCCTTTCCTCCCATTCGGGCGTGATTAAGCCGCCGAATATGGCAAACTGTGGCTGCTCATCTGCCAAGGTGAGAAACTGCTCGATCCAATCCGGCGCGGGAATGACGTCGTCATCGGTTAAAATGACGAGTTCGCCCTCCAGATGGCGGAAGCCCAAAGTCAATGCGTACTGCTTACCTTGTTTTGGCTCAAAATAAACTTCCAGCGGAAGCCGCTCCTTATAGGAATTCAAGACTGCTGCAGTGTCGTCGCTGCTGTTGTTGTCGACCGCAACAATTTTCCATTCTTCCTTCGGTAGGGTTGAAGCGCATAGTGCATCAAGCATCGTTGGCAGAGTCTTCTCGCCGTTATAAGTTGAGAACAGTATTGTAACCTTGACTTTGCTCATGTGATGCTCCGGACCTCATTTCGGTCGGGTCGCTTCCCTGTGCGATTCGGGTCACGCCTTTACCGATGTCTTGGGCCTGCGATAGAACGCTGTCGATGCGTGGGCGCAAATACTGCCATAAATTTCTGATGAGCACCGAGAGTTTCAAATTACTGCCTCCTATGCAATCGATTACTGCGTCATCGTCTGAGAAACGTATCGGCGAATTCCGGCGCGATAGCCACGCATGTAATAATATTTCCAGATCGCCCAGAAACGTTTCTTCGATCGCGGCAGGAGATAAAGCATTGCTGCCCGGAAGGCCCATTGTGCGCTTTCGATCCAGGTCGGAAGCGGAACTCCGCTTAACCTCACCCCTCCAGGCACCTCGTCGGGAAAGAGCGCCGGCATGCCGTAGCCAAGCCGCTCGCCTCTTTTCTGTACCCAATCCTCGGTGACACTTGATGCCGGAATCCAATGATGGACCACGGCCTCGGCGCATCGATAGGACTTGGCGCCATTGGCCGCCAGGCGAATGATGATTTCCGCATCTTCACCCATGGCAAAAATCTTTCCGGGAAGAGGACCGATATCTTCGCGGTAGCGCACGCTTGTTCCGAGCAACTCTCGCCGGACGATCGTATTCGGGCCCCAGACTTTCGTCGGGTCACACGGTCCGCTTTGGGTGTCATCGACTATCGCAAAGGTGGATCCCATCGGAATCCATTCGATAAACCTGTCTTTTGGTTCTTTCTCCCATTCGGGGACGATTCTGCCGCCGAAGACGCCATAACTCGGATGGGCTGCGGCGCAGTCGACGATCGCTTTCAGCCAGTTCGGCTCGGCACGAACATCGTCGTCCGTAAAGACGATGAGATCCCCCTTCACCCGATCCAAGGCCATATTCAGCGCGCCGGACTTTCCCGGCTTGCGCTGCTGCAGGATGGTGATGGGAAGCTTGTCGCTATAGGTTTCCAAAAGATCAAACGTGCCGTCATTGCTATTGTTGTCGACGGCTATCAGTTCCCACCGATCATGGGGAAGCTCCTGGTGCACCAAGGAATCCAAAGTATGGCGCAGCCGGCGGCTGGCGCCATTGTAAGATGAAAAGAGCACGCTGACGAAGAGATCCGACATCAGTTATCAACCCTCTTGGTGAAGTCGAAAGAGAAAAGCTTCATATTTTGACTGCCTGTGCGATGTTCGAATGGGATCGGCGCTTACGCGGGGGTCGACCGCGTCTTACCGAAAAACTCGCGCCTGTGACCCTCGCCGAGTATCCTCAGCTTACGAAGATTACGCAACCATCGCCGGGGTTTGGTGAGCACGCCGCGGTTGAGGAAATACTGTCGCAGCAGGCTCGGTGCCTGACTATGCGATCCGCCGTGGGCGACCCGATAGACCGCCCCGCGAAAGGGAAGCTTCGCGAGCGGCGCTCCCCGTTGCGCAAGAATATCCGCTATGCGGACATGGCTGCCCAGCATCGACTTGATCCAGTCGAGCGAAGCATCCTCAAAGCGGGTCGGCAGTTCGTAGAGATCGGCACGAATGATCAACGAGGTACCGCAGAGATGGCTGAAGTCGTCGTGGCCAAACAGGAAACTACCGCCATCGTCCCAGATATAACCACGGTCGATCGTCCACCCGTTGGCGTCCCGATTGTCGGATACGTGTTGAACGATCCGAGAGCTTACGAAATCGTCGTCATCGACAATCATGAAGAAACGACTTTCCGTGGCATTCAGCATGCCGCTCAGAACGCGACGCCCTTTGTCTGCCCGGAAGGCATCAAGGAAGTCTTCCTTGCTGCCCTTTCCGAGCTCATGAAGGTCGTTCGGCGGAAAGGTGACACGCACGGCGGAGAATTTTTCCGGTAGGTCAGGCAGATCGGCGCCTTCGTTTGCCACGATGATGCCGCGCCAGTCTCCGTTGGTCTGGTTGGAAATGGAGGCCACGGTCTGGGTCAGGTTTGCCTTCAGCCTGCTCCAATCGCGGGCATTGTCCTGATGTCGGACCGGGATAATGAAGGTGACAAGTGTCATCGAATGACCCCCTTAAGCCCGCAAGCTCACAGCTTCTTTTTCATCGACACGCCCCTTGGCTGCCTGACCACGCGCCCACTCTATTCCGTCCTCGAGCGAGGTTGCCTTGTATGAAAGGTCGGTTCCGCCGGAGAAAGCGTTCATGAAGCGGCGGATCTTTCCATAGCTGTTGTCCAGCACGGCATGCGGGCGGCCGAGCAGCAGCGAGCAGATATGGACGTGCAGGCGATCGGTCACGATTGCGCGGGCACGCGAAATCTGACTGATTCCGCGCTCGAAACGGTTGTGTGCCGCAGCGTCCAGTCTGCGCAAGGCAACTTCGCTCGGCTTCAATGCGAGATAGGCCGAAGCTACCCCCAACTTCTTGGCGATATCGACCTTCCGTTTCGACTCGGTAATCCAGTCTTCCACAGGAATATCGGAAGGAATTTTGCGATCGGTACCGCCAACCCGTTCCGCATCCTCCCGCAACATGGCGAGGACGGGAATCTGTGTCGCCCTTTCCGCAAGCGGGCCGATGGCAAAAGCCATATCGGGGCATAGTCGTACGGTGCAGTCGAAGTGCTTTTCGGAAAACTCCTTCGATTCTTCGTCGCGCACGAGCAGCACGAAATTCTTGTGGCGCCCGATTGCCCGTTTGGATTGCTCGATGCGCTCAGGCGAACTGTAGTGGATCGACTGCGGGAACTGGATGATCTGCCGATCCGGGAAACGCTCCATGATCGCTTCGCGGAAATCCTGGTGGGCAACCCAGATATCGCCGAAATTGCCGCCGCCGTGAATGAAGATCGGGCCGGTCGGTACGCGCCGTTTCAGATCGTCGGCGGAGAAGTCGTACAATCTGGAAACATAGTCCGGGCGCTTGCCGAAGCGATCCTTGAGATAGGCCATCTCACCCAGCCAGATTGCCGAGTCGCCGCAATTGCGGATGTCGGGAAAGTCGAGAATCGCAAGCGGTTCGTCGCGCGAGACATAGTCCTTCAGGCAATCATGGATCATGCCATTGAGTTTTGCGATCAGCTCCGATCTGGATTGGCTGGTCATTCTGCCTCTCTTCTTGATGTTCGTTTCACTTCAAGCCGACTTGGGTACGGCAATACGTTTGGCTTTTGTCAGGAACTTGACAACGATACGCTGAACTTCAGTTTCCGGGCCGTTTGGCTTCTTCATCGCGAGCCAAAGGACAAAGCTGGAACCGACATAGAGGATGCCGCCGGTGACAACGAGGATGGCCAGGTGAAGGGCCAGCGCCAACTTGTCGGTGGGAGTGTTCAGGACATGCGACAATCCCCAGACGCCGGCAGCCATCACGGCGACACTGGCAAGCGCGCGGAAGTTTGCCGCGAGCTGCTGGAAGAATGGCAGATTGATCAAGCGCTTGACGAGAAGCATGTTGACTACGGTGGAAATCAGGCCCGTCAACACGCGTGCATAGACGACGCCCGGAAGCCCGGCCATCATGAGACCAGCGATGATGATGGGCACGCGGACCACCAGCATCTGCGTGTCGCGGATGAACAGCATCTTGGTATGGCCCTTTGCCATGCCCAGCGGTTGGACGAGCGAACCGAGGGTCTGCAGCGCGAAGACCGATGCGAGCGCCTGTACGATGAAGATGGCGGGAACCCACTTTTCTCCCAAGGCAAGCCGCATCATCGGATCAGCTACCACTGCCATGCCGATTCCGGCCGGAAGCGCCACCGCCGCCAGAAGCGCCTGTGCACGCTGATAGGCTGCGACAAGCCGGACCGGGTCGTTGCGGACCTTCGAAAAGCCCGGGTAAATCGTCTGGTTCAACGGCGCCGTCGCCTCGCGCGTCGGCAGAGTCGAAAGAGTGTTGCCGACGGTATAATGGCCAAGCTGCGTGGCGCCCAGCATCTTGCCGATTAACAGATATTCGACCCGCCAGTTCAGCGTGTTGACGATCTGTCCGGCCGTCAGCCAGAGCGAGAACGAAAACAATTCCCGTGCATGCCGGAAGGTTATGCGCGGCCAGAACGGCAGGACCGTATAGGAAACGATGATATTCGTGACCTGATAGGCGAGTGTGCCGACAACGAGCGCCCAATAACTCTGGTAGATGGCAGCAATTGCCACCGTCACGACGAAGCCGACCAGCTTTTGCGAGACGTTGAGTACGAACTCCTGCCAGAAGATCAGATCACGCTGGAGCATGACGCGGCGTGGATTGGCGAGACCACTCAGGAGCAGGCTGAAACTCAAAGCAAGCATGACGCTCGTCAGCCGGGGCTCGTTGTAAAACTCGGCGATCGGATAGGCACTGGCCGCAAACAGCAGCGCCAAAACAGCGCTTCGCGTCACGCTCAACGTCCACACCGCACTGAAGTGAACTTCGCTCGGAGATTCGTGGCGGATAAGCGCCTGATTCAGCGAGAGTTCGGTGACGGAGCTCAAAATGACCTGGATCGTCGTTGCGATAGCAACGAGACCAAAGTCGGCCGGCACGAGATACCAGGCCAGGACAAAGGTGCTAAGCGCGGAAAGCCCGTTGACGATGGCGCGGGACAGACTCAGCCATATGCTGCCCTGGATCAGTCGGTCGGTAACACTGCTCATAGATGAATGGCTCCGCACGACCAGGACATCGACCATTTAAGTGGGCTGAATACCCGCCCAAAGTGCCTCTCCCCTTTGTCAGGGCAGAGTGGGTTGATGGAGTTAGAAAGGATCATGCCTATTGCCTCGTCACGAACTCGGTTTGCGACATCACAGGACGCTTGCCGTTTTCTTGGAAAAATCTTGTTTCAGTCGGTTTAGCTCAAGCAGCATTCTGTCGTGCGCCTTTACAATAGACTCATCTGTGCTGAGCTGGCCCGGCTTCTCTGCTACCCGCTGCAACGTCTTGACCGTCGATCCAAAGACATAGTTGCCGGTGAGCTGTCGGATGCGGCGGTGGCGGAACGTTATGTTCTTCAAAAGGTAGGTGTTTTTGCGTACCAGCGACGCGCCTGCTTCGACGATATTTGACGGGCCAATCGCGTCGAAGTCGATCTCGAGATCAAGCGCACTTGCCCAATCGTACCACTTGGCTCGATTCCCCGGCGCGATCGGTCGGATAGCCCGCCAGGGAACGCGCAGCGCGTCTGAGATAATGCAGCCATGCATCGCCTCGGAGACCACTTTATGCGATGCGCTGATTTCGGTCAGAACCTTTTCCACAGACCAGCGGGGATCGATATAGTGAATCCCTGCGAGCTCGCAGGCCTTATCCCAACTGCCGTACATGGCGCTTTCGTAATGCGGCATGAAAGAGACCGGGTAGCGCTTCTCGATGCTTTTTGCATCCCAGCAGCTGCGCGTGAGGATACCCGAATCGCCGATGGCGTAGCTCGGATCGATGCCGAGGACTTCGGCAGTCTTCTTTCCGCGCACGAAATAGAATGTCCAGTTGCGATCGACTTTCGGCGGGTTGGTGTAGCCACCATAGCCCGAGCCGAAGACAATCTTCTGCATATTCGGGTCGAAATTGTCGTAGAGAATCGAACCGATGCCGAGAAAAAGTTGGCTTTCGTCGTCGTCGAAGAAGCCGGGCAGCAAGCGCTCCCAAAGCCAATGGTTCAGTTCGTCGCCAAAATTCTCGTGTTTCCCCCGGTAGGCAAACATCTTCATCGTGCTTCTCCAGTCGGCAAGTGCGTCACGATCTGCGAGACCATCTCATCTTCGCGTGCCATGCGTCCGTAACGCGAAATGATCTTGATGTCGCTGCGGATTATCTTTGCCGGATTGCCAGCGACGAGCGAGCGTGGCGGCACGCTCTTGGTCACCACCGAGCCCGAGCCGATGACGCATTCGTCGCCGATCTCGACGCCGGGCAGAATGATGCTGCGGGCGCCGATGAAGCAGCGCTTGCCGATCCTCGTGTGAAGGTAGAGCCCGCGTGTGAGGTCGTGGGTCAGAATCGCAGCCTCAAAGGCAACGTAAGTTTCCGCGCCGATATGCAATCCCCTAGGGTTGGTCTTGTCGAAACGCACGCTCAAGGAAAAGCTCGCCGTCGGATCGATGTCCATTCCCCAGAATTTCGTATAGTAGAGCCACTTGGCCTTCACAAATCCGTTCCGCAGTGGCCGAAATACGTTCAGTCCCCACTTCGGCTTTTTCCCTGTCTGCACCATCAAGTCCGACCCCGGCTGGAAAATTCGTCTAGCACGGAACTGTAATAGTCCTCGAGCGTCCCCGTCTGACGACGTAAGTCAAAGCGTTCGGCCACCAAAAGCGGTGCCCGCGCGCTAAAGGCTGTCCACAGAGCCTGGTCGTTGAGCAGTCTTCCGACCGCGTCCGCCATTCCCGCGACATCCCGCTCCTCCACGAGATAACCAGTTTTACCCTCTTCGATCGCTTCGCCGACGCCTCCCGAGCGAAATGCGACGACCGGAGTACCGACGGCTTCCGCCTCGAGATTTGCGAGGCCGAAAGCTTCGGCGTGACCATTGTCGAGCGTCACGCTTCCGTGGAGATAAAGCTCCGCACTGGCGAGCAGATCTCTTATCTCAGTCTGCGACAGATTTTCATGGATCGTGACGCTTGGCAAGGAACGACGCGCCAGTGCTTCGATTTCCTCCTTCAAGGGACCCTGGCCGACCATGACGAATTCGACCGGGGTGCCGGCGGCAGCCACACGCGAAAGCGCATCGATCATGAAACGATGGCCCTTATAGTCGACGAAGCGGGCAATTGAAACCACGAGCCCTTTTTTTCGGGGACGAGGTTCCATTTTGAAGAGATCGAGATCGATGCCGATATGATGGCGATAGACGCGTTCGGCTGGAAAGCCGAGGGCCAGCAGCCGGTCGCGGATGAAATCGGAAACGGCGATGTTCCAGCTGTTCCATCCGGCCATCTCGCTCCGGCCCTTGGCGAAGAAACGCACCTGATTGAAGCCGCCCGGCTTTTTCGGGTCGCCGCGATAGGTGGCATCGAAGCCGTGGAACGTCGTGACGAGCGGTTTGCCGGCGGCCCGGGCCAGCGGGCCAATGACATACCCGTTCTTGCCGAAATGGGCGTGAACGAGATCGGCTTTGCCGATCGCAGGAAAGAGGAAGGGAAGGCCGATCTGCGGGATTTTCAGCAGCAGTTCACCGGCCCGCGCAATGGGAGACCGACGGATGTCATGAACCGGAACAGTGGATTTTTTTGTATGCGCCGAAGAAATTCGCGAGCCGGCAAGAATTTCAGCTTCGAAAGTACGAAACGCTACCGCCTGGTTGAGAACAAATGCCTGGCTGGCAGGCAAAAATTTTTCCACATAAATAACGGCTTTTTTCATGAATCTGTTCGCGTCTCCGTTGTCTTATGCATCACATCGCCTCTATTGCCCGCCGGACACCGTCGATCGCACTTCTTGGCGCATTATTTTCGTCGTAAAGATTAACGCGCTTCGTGCAAGCCGCGGCGGGATCGGCCGCTTTCTCATCGCGCTCGCCGTATTTTTCCGACATGCCCCATACTGTCACGCCTTTCAAGTCGCCATGTTCGGCCGCCACGGTGATCACGTCACTGAAAATATCGGCGTAGGATGCCGGCGTGAAGGCTTTGTCGCGGTTCAGGAAGTGGCAGGACGCATCCAGTTCCGTGATGAAAACGCCGACACCCATGTCCTTCAGCGCCGCGCAGAAGCGCCCCATTCCTTCCGGATCGATCCGGTCGAGACCGGGGCGGAAATGCGCTTGCAGCCCCACCGCGTTGATCGGCGTTTTTTTTGCCACGAGATCCTCGACGATTTTCAAGATGCGCGCGCGCTTTTGTTCGAATACGTCGGATTTCTTCTCCAGATGCGTTTCGTTGAGCACCAGCGTTGCGCCGGGATTGGCCTGGTACGCCATGTCGAAACTCATACGAATATAATCGTCGCCAAGAAGGCGTCGGAAAACACAATCCCGCAGATCCGGTGCATCATACTCCAACGGTTCGTTCACCACATCCCAAGCATCGATCGAGTTCTTATAGCGAGTGACAACCTGTTTTATATGACGGTTCATGGCCGCCTGAATGGTCTTTGCGTCCGTGATATCAGACACCCAGCCCGGGACGCGATACCAGATCAGCGTATGACCATAAACCCTCATGTTGTTTTTGCGTGCAAATGCAACCATGCGGTCGGCACTGCCGAAGCTGAAAACACCCGGTCTCTTTTCCGTCGCATTCCACTTCAGCTCGTTTCGCGGCGTTATCGAATTGACGTTGTCGATGTAGATCTCGGAAGCGATTGGATCGTTGATGTTTTGCAGGTCGATTGCCGATCCGAATCGGAACGATTTCTTGTCGGCAAGGGCGCGCAACCCTGCAGCGGCAGGCATCTGTGCCAGGGCCTGGCCCATACGGACATACAACAGAGCGAGCGGAACCGAGGCGAGGAAACGTCTTCTATTCATTCTATCTCTCACTGTTAGCTTTTTTCATGTCCGCGGTGGAATTTGAAAGGCCGGACTCGTCGGCACCGATCCATCACAAGATTCGCGTTCAATATAACAGAGTAATACAACCTCAAATATACTTTTCCCGCAGGGGATATTGTTAGTGTCTGCTAGACTTTTCAGCATATTCCAAGATATAAACCGCTCGGGGAGGGCGCTCGTGATGGAAGATTGGTCCAGCTATCTGATGAGCTGTTTTCACATGGCATTTCAAAATGCCGTTTTTTTTATGGCGACCGTTCGAAACGGTCTGTCTATCCTCGATGACTGGCAGTTCGCAGTCCTTGTTCTCGGCATCATCGGCATCATTTTCCTCCCGTTCGCAGCGCTGGTCAGAATGTCGGGGCGGTTGCGCCGATCGGAGATCGTCATTCGCTCGCTGAACGAAGACCTTGCGCAAGTCACGCAGGACCTCAATGTCGAGCGTGTCTGGCGCCTGGCAGGTGGGGACAGCACCGAACGGCCGAGTGCGGACAGTTTGAAAGAGCTCTACAAGATTCTGGCCAGACATCATGACGATGTAAGTCACATGGCGTGATAAGCCGGTGCCTGGGGTGAAGCCAGAAATCGAGAACATGTTCGCCTTTCTCCAGGTCGCGAAGATGCTCTATCTCTTTGTTTTCGCGCAAGTCCTGTGAAACCGTTGCGCAGTTTTGCTGATGCGAGGATTGAAAGAGTTAAAGCGTCCTTTGTGCGTCTGAAAGGGCGCACGGGGCTCTAATGCCGGTGTTCCTGACTTTCAGCCGGCGCTTCGGTATGGGGAGGCTTGGAGACTGATTCCGGTTGCGCGCTGTCGATCTCGACTGCGGGGTCCGGCAACGGCAGCCATCTTCTGCCGGAAAAATAATTTCTTGTACTTTTCTGCGGTCCTGACGTTGCATCCAGCGAGAGCGTGAAGTTGTAATTCCCGGGATTGAGTACCTCGCGGGTGAAGCCGATACTGGCTCCGAAGCCGTCTTCCTTGATGTCCTTCAGATTCTTGATCGCGTTGAGGGTCTCGTGAAAATCGAGCCATTGCGGTTGCCGCAGCATGATTTCGAAAATTCGCAGAATGCCGGGATCGAGCTGGCCATTTGCATCGGTCTCGGGATTGATGATTTTCACGCGCATATTGTTGATCGTGCCGGCGGCGTCGCCGCGAACGATGACGAAGATAGAACTCGGGAGCTGATCCTTCTCCCGCTTGCCGCTCTGCTCGAAAAAGCATTCAAATGTATCGGCGTTGAAACTCGCCGCCGCCCAATCGCTGGTTTCGATGCCGGCATTGCGCAGCGCCGCACACATTGCAGCGCCGGATATCCGCCATGTCCGCAGGAAAGTCGACGCGGTCTGTACCATCGGCGGTTCGATGATATGCAATGGAAGCGTGAAGGTGGCCGGGGGCGTCGGGCGGGGAAGGGCTTTGGGGGGAGGCGGTCTGACCTCCTGGGGAAAGAGATCGAAGCCAAAATAATGGCTGACTGTCTTTAAGTGTTTCATGTTGTTGGAAAGCAGCACCGTTCCCATGACCAGCGAGAGGGAAATCGTCAGCAGCAACCAGAAGACCACGGGAACCCGCGGTTTCCCCACCGGCTGTTTCGCATATGCGGACGAATTATCGGGCAAGCTTGTCTTCTCCGGCGTGCGAGAAGGGTTTCGATCGGGCGGTCTAGAGCATTTCCGTTTTTCTCCAAGCCACGGAACTCTCTATCTTTTTGTTTTTGCGCAACTCCGGACGCAAACCGCTGCGCACTTTTGCTGGAATTGCTCTAGATCCAGCATATACATTCAGCCGTTAAATATCTTTGGCTTCGTGTCGGCAATTGGGCACCTTTTTGCCTCGTCGTTATCAAGGGCGCGCTGCAGATTTCGGCGTAGGAGCTTCAACCCTATGTCGATTGGGAATCTCCAATATAGCTAGGGACAATCGCGGTGGCAGATGGCGAATGATCTCACCATTCAGTCTATGAATCGATCACCGTTATCTCGGTTTCCGCGTGATTTCGACAGATTATTGTTATTGTTATTATGATATCGATGGAATTTTCTAGATTATTTTGGAGCATACATAAATTTGTTATCTATGTGTATTCGTTTATATTATGACAACGATCTATTTTCGCGCAAAAGTTTTATTTTTTATTATAAAACTATAGATTATATTTTGGAATTCCTTGAAATTGAGCGGGTTTTGACGGTTTTTATCAAATTTTCGACGTATTCTTCGATAGGGTTTGCCGCGCAATCGCCGAGGGGAGGGATATGTCCGTCGAGCTAAACGCAGCCACCTATGTTCACGCGAAACCAACAACCGCGCACTCCTATATCTTGCCTGCCGTGCTCGACGTGCTGGAGAGCCATTTCGATGGTTCTGCAGAAAACGACGTCTTTGATTTGGGATGTGGTACCGGCGGGGCGGCAGCGGCTCTTGCGGGAAAGGGATATTATGTCGTCGGCGTCGATCCTTCCAGTGATGGCATCACCAAGGCCAATGTTAATTATCCCGATTTGCCGCTGAACGTCGGCTCGGCCTACGACGACCTTTCAAGGGAATATGGCACCTTCAATGCCGTCATCAGCCTGGAGGTCGTCGAGCATGTCTACGATCCGAGGGCCTTCACTGCGACGATGTACGATCTCGTCAAGCCGGGCGGCATCGCCGTGATGTCGACGCCCTATCACGGTTATCTGAAGAACCTTGCCCTGGCTGCGATGGGGAAAATGGACGACCACTTCATGCCATTGAAAGAACATGGGCATATTAAGTTCTGGTCGAAAAACACGCTGAGTACGCTGCTGCTGGATACCGGCTTCGACAATGTTCGTTTTGAATATGTTGGAAGGATTCCCGTTTTCGCCAAGTCGATGATCGCCGTTGCCCAGAAGCCTCTAAGAGACGGTGTCGGAGCAGCATTGATTTCGGACGGCATTCGTCCGCTGCGACGTGCGTGATAGAGCGCGGGTGCATCCGCGCCAAATGGCGATGGCTGCGATAATCCGCAGGTTGTTTTTTACTGTGTGCATTGCTGAAAAAAAATCTTAAGAAATATTTACTTTTAGTTGCATTCTTGCTTAAACTCTCCATTGTACAGCGGGGCGTGCTGATAAAGCGGGAGACTTATTCACATGAAGGCTAAATCGCCGAATTCGATCGACGTCTATGTTGGCAACCGCGTAAGAGTTCGGCGGAAGACGCTCGGGATGACCCAGAACGGCTTGGCCGAACTTCTGGGCATTACCTTCCAGCAGATCCAGAAATACGAAAAAGGAACGAATAGAATAGGCGCCAGCCGCCTTCAGCGCATATCCGAGATTCTTCGCGTGCCCGTCGGCTTTTTCTTCGAGAACGGCGGCTCCGGGCCGATCGACGGCCAGACCAATGAATTGAACAGCTTTTTGTCCTCGAAGGAGGGGCTGGCGCTCAACAAGGCATTCATCGCCATCGAGGACCCGAATATCAGGCAAAAGCTGGTGGCGTTGGCCAAAAGCCTGGCAGCCGCGGGGTTGCCTGACAGCGACAGTGAGTTGCACGATTCGGTTATGAACAGCTGAGGACGGATTGTGCTCCATCTGCAGACATTCGGCGATCTGCGGTTGATTGAGACGAATGGCGATCCGGTTCGCTATCCGATCAAGGGCCTGTTGATGATGGCCCATCTCTATGTCGGCGCAGGCCACGAACTCAGCCGTTATGAATTGGCTCAGTTTCTATGGAATGACGTCGAAGCTGATCTGGCGCGGCTCAATCTGCGCAAACTGCTTTCCCGCATCCGCGAGACAGACGGCGGACGCGCGGAAATGCCCTTTGATTTCACCGCCACCACGGTTCGTCTCAACACGCAGGCAGTTTCCAGCGATCTCGATATCTTTCGCACCGGCGGTTCGCCGCTGGAGCGGCTGAACGCGATCGCCGAACTGACCCAGCGCGGGTTCATCGGAAATATCAAACCAGCGACAAAGTTGATAGAAGCGTGGATCAGGGCGCAACGGGACGCTCAGGCGCTGCAGTTGCGGCAGGCACTGCTGGATGCGCTGCCGGACGCGCAAAAGCCCGGCGCGGCGCGCACCATTTCCAGCGCCGCCCTGCAGATCCTCGAACGGGATCCGAATGACGAGCAGGTCAGAGCCTTGCTGCACCGGCTATCCGGCGGTTCGTCCCTCAATGAGAGATTGCCGAACGGCGACGACCATGCCCGGGTACAGGTGAAGCGGTCAGAGGCCGGTGGTGAGACAGCTGCCGACATCGAACGTATATCGCCGATGCCGCTGATCTTGCCTCGGCTGGTGCTGCTTCCTCCGACATCGAAACATGCCGATGCCGGACTTGCGCTTGCCAACGCCCTGATCGAAGACGTCACGATCGAACTCTGTGCGCTACGAAACATTTCCATCGTAGCGCCGCATACGGCCGGCCAGATCCGCCGCGATTCCGAGAAGGCTGCCGTGGTTGCTCGTCACTCGATCGCCTATCTGCTGGATACGAGGCTTTCTGAAGAGGGATTGTTCGCCCAGCTGGTTTATTTTCCCACGGACGAGATTATCTGGGCCAATCGCTTTGCGATGACGCCCGCTATATTGCCGCGCCAGAGACGGCTGATCGCGCAGCAACTGACCATGTCGGTGGCCCGCGAGCTGGCTGAAAACGAGGAAGAGCGCTTACGCTTCGAAGCCAATCCCGAGGCCTATCACGCCTATCTGGTCGGCTCGAGCCTGATGAGCAAATTGACATTGCCGCATATCCGCCGGGCACGGAAGGCATTCAAGCAGTCGTTGTCGCATAAGGCGGATTTTTCTCCGTCATTTACCGGGTTGGCGAGGACCTTCACCAGCGAGTGGCTCGTGACAGCGCAGGGAAACAACGAGCTGCTGCATCTGGCGGAGCAGAATGCGCTTCGGGCCATCGAGCGGGATCCAGAATCGGCGGCGGGTCATCGCGAGCTTGGCGTCACCAAACTCTATCTCGGCGATGTCGATGCCAGTGTCGCCGCACTTCATCTGGCGGAAGAACTCAGCCCGCATTTTGCCGATGTCATCTACAGCCATGCCGACACGCTGGTGCATGCATCCCGCCCGGGCGATGCGCTCGCCAAGATCAAAAAGGCGATTTCGCTCAACCCCATCGCGCCTGACGCCTATCTCTGGTGTGCTGCGGGAGCGAGCTTCTTCCTGGAGCAATACGAGGAGGCCATCGCCTATGTCGAGGCGATGAAAGACAAAGCGCCGGCCCATCGCATCGCCGCGGCCAGTTGCGCAATGATCGGCGATCGAAAACGGGCGCTTTTCCATCGGCAACGAGCCGAAAGCATCAACCCGGTCTTCGACGTCGAGAAATGGCTCGCCATCGTCCCGTTCAAGGAGCATTGGCAAAAAGAGCTGTATCGGGAGGGCCTGTTGAAGGCCGGTTTTTAACAATAACTTAGGGGCATTTACATGGCGAAAGCTGTCATTATAGGTATACCCGGTGAGGCGGGTCTTTGGCTTGCCGATCTCGGCGCGGGTACGGTCAAGCCTCTCAATCCGACGGGGGATCTGGCGACCGCGAACGACCTGCGCAAAGCCGGCGGCACATTTGTGAAGGGCGTCGACCTTGCCGTTGCCGTTTCGTCGGCGCAGGTTGCCCTCTCCGGTCACGTCGACGGCTGAGCCGGCATTCTGACGGATCGGTCCATATATTCCGACAGGATCATGTCGCCGCGGGAAACCCTTTCCCGCGTCGAACCTTTTTTGGCCGGGTTCGGCATTACCAGGGTTGCGCGACATACCGGACTGGACGACATCGGAATCCCCGTCTGGTGCGCATACGCTCCGAATTCCCGCTCGATCGTGATTGCTCAGGGAAAGGGCCTGACCGATCTCGATGCCAAAGTATCCACCGTCATGGAAGCCCTCGAACGAGCGGTTGCCGGCGAACCCTCCGTCGATCTCGTCCGCGGCACCTCTTTCCGTCTGCAGGCGATGGGACGCAAGACCGACACGCTGAACTGCCTGACCGCTCTTCATAAACCCGATCTTGGACCGGAGGAGGAGACGGAATGGGTTGCCGGCGTCAATATCCTCACCGGCGACGAGGTCTATGTCCCCTTTGAAGCGGTGGTGCTCGACCGCACACGTGACGCGCGATACTGGATGTCTTCAGACGGCCTGGCGTCGGGCAACGATGCCGAGGAGGCGATCTTTCATGGCGTCCTGGAGCGTATCGAGCGTGACGCCCATGTGCTGTGGCAGGTGGGCGCGGAAGCAGATCGTTATGCCGCCTGCGTCGATCCCCGCGGCTTCCAGGACGTTGCTTTGGACGGGCTGATCGTCAAGATCGAAACATCAGGATTGGCGCTCAGGCTCTTCGATATCACCAGCGACATCGCAATCCCCTGTTTCACCGCCATGCTGGGGCCTGGAGATCTCGTGCCTGGCTCCCGGGATCTTCATGGAGACAGGGACATTCGCCTCGTCGAGGTGACCGGCGGCACCGGCGCTCACCCGTCTCCCGTGCGCGCGGCCATTCGGGCGGTGACGGAAGCCGTGCAATCGCGGTTGACCTATATCAGCGGAGCCCGGGACGATATCTCTCCCGCAACTTTCTCACGATGCTTGCCGCCGCTGATGCGGCAGGCCTTCGCTGCGGTTGCTGCACCGCCGGCTGCCGCCATCGGCCTTGATGGGATGGCCGGACATGAGCAGCAGGATCTAGCCCGCTTGCTGCAGCATGTGCTTGACCGGCTACGCAACAGGCGGATCGCTTCGGTGATCGCCGTGCGCCTTAGCGACGACACGCTTCCCTTCAGTGTCGTCAAGGTTGTCATTCCCGAGCTCGAAAATCCGGAGGGGGAGCGTGCCCAGCGGTTCGGAACGAGGGCGCTTGCCAGGGCAATAGGGTTTTGAAGATCATTTTCGCAGGTCCCAGTCTTCCCGATGCGGCGTCGCTTGCAGGCGAGGGGATATGCGTCCTGCCGCCTGCGACGCAGGGCGATGTCTTCGCGGCGGTGGAACAGGGCGCCAATGTCATCGGCCTGATCGACGGTGGCTTCGAATATGCCGCACCGGTCTGGCACAAGGAAATTCTCCATGCTCTGTCGCTGGGCGTCGCGGTTCTCGGGGCGGCAAGCATGGGCGCGTTGCGCGCTGCCGAATGCCATCCGTTCGGTATGATCGGGATCGGCCGCATTTTCGAAGACTATCGCATCGGCCGGCTGGTCGAGGATGCCGCCGTCGCACTCACGCACGCCCCCAGCGCGCTGGGCAGCAAAGCGCTGACGGTACCGCTCGTCAATGTCAGCGCAACGCTCGATGTGATGGAGGATCGCGGACTGCTGGAAAGTCGGTTGCGCCAACAGCTGGAAGATGCCGCAGGCGCGATATTCTTCAAGAAGCGAACGTGGCGGGCGGTCGTCGAGCAATGTGCAGGGCTGCCCGAGCCGGATCGTCCGCGACTGCTGGCGGCACTTCTGTCGAATGCAGTCGACCAGAAACGCATCGATGCCTTGGAATTGCTGAAAGCCGTGCAGGACGTTCGCGATATTCGCTCGAATGCCGATCTGCCCTGGAAACTGCACGAAACTTCGTTCCAGACGCGACCTGCATTGTGAACCGAAGTCGGCAATTGTCACCGGGAGTTGTGTCACGCTTTTTTCACGGGGTGGATCCCGTCCAGGCGCGTATCATTCCTTCAATTCATTGGAGAAATGGGGCATGGGCGTGACATCGGTTGTCAAGATAGATGCAGACCAAGGGGCGGAAGACGGTCTGGAAGAACTCGTCGCGTTGGCGCGGATGATCGCCTATGCGCGACAGGTCGCCCAGGATGTCAAACTGCCGTTCGCGACGAATTGCCTCGACCTTGCGCTCGAGGCCGTGAAGCAGGAGGTCGGGGAGGGCTTGACCAGGGAATTGGCTGAATTGAGCTCCCCGGTTCCGCAAGTGAGCGTGAGAAGCCATTAGACCGGCGTGCGTCCGATCGGACGCACTGGAACGCTCTACCACTTCAAATCCATGCATAACCCCGAAAATCAGCATCGATTTTCGGGGTTATGCATGTGTTGGTGTCCAGTGAGCGGTCTATCGAAATCCATTCTGTGAGCTGGCGCGAATTGTAGATTGGGAGAAGCCCGGCTCGTTCTGGGCCGGGCGCATGCGCTGTTGAGTGTGGTTGGGCGTTTTATTCAGAAGCTGTTCGACGTCATGGCTCGGATGGTTTCGGCGCAAGCGGTAAACGATTCCGTTGACGTTGCCTCCGGGCAGGGAAGCGGCGGCGATTTTGGGTCTCACACATCGTGCGGACGATCGGCCGATTGACGGCCGATCCATTGACCTCAATGGGTCAAATTGCGCTTCTGGGCCAGCAGTAAAATGTAATCGTCGGCAATGTCTGCGATCGCCATTGCGACTTCCGCCGGATCGCATCCCTCGACCTTCGTATTTGCAATGAACTGATAGACCGCCTTTTCGATCTGCTTCCGGCAGATCATCACGCGCTCATCGTAACCAAATTCCGGAATCTGCGATGCCATATCACTCATCAGGTCGGCTCCCTCGCTACTTACAGTGACCATGACACAAATTATAAGTTGAGCAAGCAAATGCTTTATGAAGGGTTAATTCGCGGGCGCGGTGCGACCATTTCGACACAGGTCGGGGCATGCCGGGGGCCTCCGATGTAATGAATCAGGAGTGTCCAACTTCGCCCAAGCATATCGGTTGTTTCGTTTCGGGCGGCTCGCCAAGAGGATAGGCATTTCTTACGCCGCGGGTTTTGCGCCGGTATTTCCATTGGCCAGTACAGCCTCATATGCCGGCGTTTGAAATGATAGACCGAATGCCGTTGGCTGAATTGGCCGGTCCAGTTCGTATCGAACTATGTAATATCTTTATGTATCAGGGTGTTAATGTTTCGTGCAGCGGTGTTGAATTGCATCGGCAACTCTTCCACGCGCGGCCAGCCCAGGACCACTGAGTCATCGGCCGTAACAACATCACCAGTGTGCCGGCAGGTTGTCGGATCGTTGAGAACCGGGGGAGGGAAATAACTTTCGGGAGATTTCCAGCCCTTGCGCGAAAACTAAACGCCGATGCTTGTGAAACGAAGGAACTAATTAAAGCGGTAGCGATAATTGAGTAGAACAAATAAAATTTATCAAAAGGTAAAAATTATGATTTTCAGATAATGGTTGTATCTAAATATCAATTTTAAGACGATTAAAATTATATCAATAAATAATCATTGGACGTATTATTCTTAATGACGGCATCGATAATTATAAATTTCTATTAAAAAACAATATCAACTTTATGACGGATTGCTCCGTCTCCGACATTTCATTGAAGATCTCAAAATATCGCGCGCTCAATTGAAATTTTGATCGAAATATTAAGCAGGAGAGCCGGCACTTCGACCTTCACCTGCCTATGATGCGGGATTTTCTCATCAAGCCGATCTCAACAGCGTAATATCGTCATCTGAAGTAAGATCTATCTATGCTGATGCAGCGATAATGGCGACCGCATTTGTGCAACCGGCCGAAAAGGAAAGTTGAGGACCCGCCGGGGTGGTTGGCGGGTCCTCCAGTCGGAATGCTTGCACAGTGCGTAGGTATGATTGCAGTTAAAATCGACATTGTCGAAGATTATTATTGGGATAGTTATTTTTTATGTAGATTACTCTCTTTTTTAGCAATTGGTCTATCTCTTCGAATTTCCTGAGATTCTTTTGCTTTTGTTCCCTTGCTGGCCAGACTTTCGATAACGCTCTGCGTTTGGCTCTGCCGGCTTTTGAAAGGATCAATTTGGTGAGGATGCCGGAAGCAAGCATTGGGCTATGATGATAAATGTGTTTGAGCGAGGCCGCAGCGCTGTCCCAATCTTTCAAGGCGGCAAATTTTGAAAATGCATAAAGATGCGCCGACGTGCGGGCGCAGCTGACGACAAAAGCCGGAAGCTCAGGATTGCGAGCGATACATTGCTCGGTCACCGCCACAAGCGATCGCGCCATCCGCGACCTGTCTGAAGACATGGCTGCGGAATGTGAGCGATAGCCCACCAGACCCAACGGCACCGTCTCGATCTTGAAATGTTCAGCGGTGCGGAGTTCGAAATCGAAATCCTCGCATCCTCCAATCCCCTTTCTGGCATAGCTTGAATCGTAGCCGCCGATCTTGTCAACGACAGCGCGGCGAACCATGAAGCCGCTGCCATTGCCGACGAAGCGGAATACGAGATGACGGTTGAGAATGTTGTCCCGGGCATTCAGCGACGAACCGGATCTCGTGCAATATCCTTCGGTATCGATGAAGCGGTGAAGGGCATAGACCGCGCCCCAGGCGTCCGGCAAAGGCTGGAGAGCCGAGAGCATTCTTTGGATATAGGTCGAATGCCATAGGTCGTCCGCATCGAGGAAGGCGATATAGTCGGATTTTGATGCCTGGATTCCGGTATTGCGGGCCGCAGCGACGCCACGGTTTTCGGTCGACAGAATTCGGATCCTTGAATCACTCGCGGCGAAACGGCGACAGATCGAGGCTGTCTCGTCCGTCGAGCCGTCGTCGACGATGATGATCTCGAGCGCCTTGTGGGTCTGGTCGACAACGGATTGGAGCGTCTGGGCAAGGTATTCTCTGGCATTATAGGCAGGGATCACGACGGCCACCCGAACCCCTGACATCGTTGACACATCCATCTCCGTCACCCGAGCTTGGATGTGGGGGTGGGCGGGCGGAGATCGATCCGGTTCTTCATCAGCCTGGCCACAGCGGGCCGATGGCTGACGACAATCAGCGTTCTGCCAGCATCTTCTTTCATTGCCGAAAACACCCGCATCTCGGTCTCTTCGTCGAGCGCGCTTGTTGCTTCGTCCAACAACAGGATCTGAGGCCGGCTGGCGAGCGCGCGCGCCAGACCTATGCGCTGCCTTTGCCCGCCCGAAAGCCGGATCGCCTCGTCGCCCAGCCATTCATCGAAGCCATACGGCAGATCTTTGATGAACTCAGTTGCGCAGGCCACATCGGCGGCCCAGCGGATATCCTGCTCCGAGATATCGCGGCGAAACCGGATGTTGTCGAGGACCGTGCCCTCCATCAGTTCAACGTCCTGGCCCGACACGGAGAGCAGTTGCAGCCAACTGGACCGCTCGATGGTTGTCAGATCCCTGCCGTCGACCGTGATCCGGCCCTGGGTCGGCGGGTTGAGATCGAGAATCATGTTGAGGATGGTGGTTTTGCCGGAGCCACTCGGCCCCGTCAGAGCCGTCGTCTCGCCTGCTCTGATTGCGAAGCTGAGATCGTGAACCGCCGGGGCGTTCGATCGCTCATAGGCGAACGAGACGTTGTGGAAGACAATCGCCTCCGCCAGGCGGCTTACCTTCTCCCCCTGCGAGGCCTGCTTGATGTCATCCTTTTCTGAAAGCAGCGCCAGGACGTTTTGCAGGGACGCTTCCATCTCGTAAAGGCTGAGAATCTGGGAATCAAATCCCTTGATATGCGGCTGAAGCCTGTAAAGAAGGATCGTTGCCGAAAGCGCCGCCTTGAAATCGACCGGCAGGAATTCCGAGGACAGAATGATCGTCAGGATGACCCCGAAGGTCAGAATTTCGCTGAGAAGCGAGGTTATCGCTCCCATCCAGTCCGACCGGCGCCAGGTCTGGCCGACGTCGTTGGAAAGCGCCTCGAAGAGTTGTTGGTGACGCTTTTCCATGCCGAAGCTTTTGACGGCTTTCAAAGTCTGTAGCGTTGTCCAGCTCAACTGCGTCAACGCTTCCACCGCAGCCAGTGCAGAGGCGCCGAGACGGCGGTAGGCGCCGGCAAAGAAACCCAATACAAAATTATGGATGAAGCCGAAGGCGAGGGCGAGCAACGCGATCGGCCAAGCCATGACCAGCATGCCGACGCCAAAAATCACAATCGTGCCGAAATTCACTCCCAGCCGTACCAAGCTGGCATACGCCGACGACACCGCATAGGATTCGGTTGCGATGACGTTGATCAGGTCGCTGCGCTCATAGTCCTGAAAGCGCTGAAAAGGCATGGTCAAGACCTTGGCGTAGAGGCGGTCTCGCATGCGGTCGCTAATTCGGTGGTTGACAGCGCTTGCAATGAGCGAATTGGCGCATCCGAGAAGAATTCGCAGGATGATGGAGCCGATGAGGATACCGATCAGCACCGGTTTCGAAAGGTCGTTGCCGCCGAAAAACGCCGGAAGCCATGCGACGGCGGAACCGGAAACGGGACCTTGCTGCCCGAGAAGAAAGACGAGGCTGACCAGGAAGGTGATCCCGACCATTTCCGAGAGACCCGTGAGAATCCCCAGGGTGATCATCACCGTCATCTTGAGCCGCAGCGCCGGCACGAGCTGCAGAAGCTCGCGGAACCGGGATGCCACGATCAGGTTGTAGGCGCTGGCCGGCTTTGGGGAAGGGGGCTTTCGAAACCTATTCATTGTTCGCCGTCCGCAAAGAGGTCGGGCCAGTCGCTTCTTCCCTGACAGGCATGGTCGTGAAGCGATCGCTGAATGCCGTTCCGGGTTGCGGAATGATCGCGCCCGCAAAGCGGGTTTTTGGCCGGGCCAAAGGCTTGCCAAGCGCGCGCTTTGCCATCCTCACGCCGTGACGTTTCGCCTGGCGCCAGCTCTGCTGCACACCATGGACGATAAGCTGCAAGGCATATTTTTTGACCATCATCGGCGCCAGCTTTTTGACCTGTGCATGATCGTCATCAAGAAACGCCTTATTAAAATACCAGCGCGCCGTGTTGAATTCGGCTGTCCGGATATCCCGCGTCAGATGCGGATAACGCTCGATGATCGGCGCCATCACCAGGCCGTGGGACTTCAGCATCCGATAGGCGTTGCTGGACATGTTTCCCTTGGTGAAGCGATAACCGGTCAGGAAATCGGGGACCAACGCGAAGGGCAGGGTCTCGGCCAAGGCCAGATAGAGTTTCAGATCCTCACACCCCTCGGCGCCGCTGTCGCGCAGGCTGGCGTCATAGCCGCCGCAACGAAGAACCTCCGCGCGCGGCATCAAGGGCGTGCTGCCATTGCCGATGAAGTTTTCCCTCAGCAGAGGTTCGAAGATGTTTCCTTGATGCATGACCGGCCGAGAATGGCCGAAAATGATGCCGTTTTCATCGATCGCCGCATACCAGTTATAGGCGACGCCCTGTCCGTCGGGGAATTTCTGCAGCGCCTGAAGCTGGAGTTCAATCTTGTTGGGGTGCCATATGTCATCGGCATCGACCGGGGCTACGTAGGGGCCGCGGGCTTCCCGGACACCATGGTTGCGTGCGCGTGCAACCCCTCCATTCTCCTGGCGGAGAACACGGACGCGGCGGTCGGTCAGGCCGTAGTCGCTTGCAAGTTCGAACGTACCATCTCGCGATCCGTCGTCGACCACGAGGATTTCGAGCTTGTCATAGGACTGGTTGGAGACGCTGCTCAATGTTTCGACAAGCGTCTTCTCGGCGTTGTAGGCCGGTATGACGATGCTGATGAAAGGGGCCTCTCTGGCCGTCATGGTTTTGTCATCCGATAAACGCGCCCGGCAGGCCGGTCAGTTCAGGGAAGCTTTCAAGCGGACGATCGCCGCGGACTTCGAGGCGCGGCAGACCGAAAAGATTATCGGAGAAGGTGGCTTTCGCCGGTTGGGTCGTGAAGCCGATACCGTAACCGGCAAGCGCCAGAATGCCCGGGACCCTGAAGTCCGTCGCGCCATAGGGGAGTGCGATGGATTCCACGGAGGCGCCCAGCCGGCTCTGCAGAGCATTGCGCGACAACATGGCTTCGGCGAGCAAGGCTTCGTTATCAATCGCGCTGGCCGGCGTGTGGGATGCGAGATGGGAGCCGAAGCAGATGCCCTTTTGGTGCAACTGCTGAATGTTCGACCACGACATCAGCGGCGCCGGCTCTCCATAGGCCGAATCCCAGTCGGACCGACCGCCGACTTTGTCGGTCACGACGAACACCTCGGCGCTGAAATCATTCTCGGCAAGGATCGGGAAGGCGTCCGTCAGGAAATCCAGGTAGGCGTCGTCGAAGGTCAGCATGACGGGCCGGCCCTGGATCGGCTTGCCGCTGCGCAGCAGATCCGTAAGCGTCTGCGCCGTCACCGTGTAATAACCCTGGCGCCGAAGGAACTGCATCTGCTTGCGGAAGATCTCGGGCGGCGTGCGGAAGCGCCGGAGTGCCGCGGGGCCTTCGTCTGCGATCCTGTGATACATGAGGATGGGAACCGAGGTCGTGACCTCCGTCGTCCATGCCGCCTCACGCTCAACGCCAGCCGGCCCCCAGATGATGTGCTTTGCCACATCGGCGTCCAACGGAGTTCCGTGCCGCTCGACCCGCAGCAAAGGATCGGCCACCGAGCCTTTCCTGAACCGGTGGATGGCGTAAAGTTCGGTTTCGATCGTGTCTTCCAGAACCAGCCCTGGCTGTGCGGCCAAAACCTGTTTGATCGTGCCGACACCGAAGGGATTGCCCCAGTCGAAACCGGTCCGGGTGGGTTCGTCCCGGCGGATATGCGCGTGGGCAGTGATCAGGTAGCCGTCCGGCTTCAACGCTGCGGCCATCTTACCGCAGACGGCCGCAAGCATCTCCTCATCCTTCATGTAATAAAGCACTTCGGAGCAGACGACGAGATCCTGTTCGGGTGGAAGATCTTGTCTGACGAAGTCGAGAACGTGAAGCTCGACGTTGCTATGGTCGCGGCACCGCTCGACCGCCCTGTCGATTGCCCGTTGGGAAATATCCGTGGCCGTCAGCCGGCCGACCTTTCGGGCCAGCTTTTCGGTGAAAATCCCTTCGGCGCAGGCGAGTTCCAGAGCCTTCTCGATCCCTTCCGGGATCAGGCTCAACGTCTGCGCATATTTGACCTGCTCGTAGACCGAGACATAATTCCAAGGATCGGGGCGTTCGAAGATATGTTCCCAGTACTCTTCTTCCGACCGAATGGGGGGAGCCGCCTTTCCTTCCTCCGGCTGTGGCCCGGAGGAACTTGAAAAGCGCGGAACCGGATCGCGCTGGAGATCTCGCCTTATGTCGGACAGGCGGGCATCATTGTCTTGTTTATCGCTCGGCGCAGAGGCAAGGAGGGCCTTGCGTCCGACATGCACCAAAAGCCGTTCGAAACGTCCTCGCCGCCGGCCGTTGCGGATGATGAGACCGCCGAAGGCTCTGTATCCGCGCAGCGCCTCTCTGGTCCAGGAGCCGATATAGGCGAGCGTTTGCGGTGTTTGCAGATGCTCTGCCGCCTGGATCTCCTGCATGATCAGCCTGATCTGCGCCCGGACCGAAAGATCGCCCCAGAGCGGCCCGACAAAGGTGCCGACATGCTGTTCGCCTGATAAAGCGTGCATGACGAGCGTATCGGCTTTCCCGGCCTTGGCGATCCTGGAAAGTGCACCGAGTTCGACGCTGACCACCTGGATATTACCGAGCGTGAAGGAGCGCAAAGGGTTCGCGGCGGTGAGCCGCCAACTGACGTTCTCCATGATCTTCCGCCCGGTGCCGGGGAAGGAATGCCGCTCGATCAGCTGGATGAGCGCAAGAAAAGTCGGCCGCCACTTGTCGAGCGCATCGATGAGATCGTCGGGTCGATCGGTGAACAGTCCCGTCTGCAATCCATGCATGATCACGTCGACAAGAAAGCCCTCGTAGCCCGCGGCATCAGGCATTTCCGGCAGGAGCGATGCGAGGGCCGCAACATCCGTTGCCGGATCGAGCTTGGCCGAGACGACCCAGGCGAGCATGCGCAGCTGGCTGAGGGCGGGCGTAAACCAGCCGGTCTCCGGCTCTTCGGCCGACAGGCATTGCTGCATCCTGAGGGTCTGCGCCTTCGTCGTCACGCGAACGGCGTCACGCACCATTTTGACAGGATCGCCGGAGAGCGAGCCCGCCTTCATGCGATAGAAAGCTAGGCACTTGTCGACACGGCGAAATTCGGCGCCTGCAAAGGCCATGCGCTGCCAGAGATCCCAATCCTCACCCGTCTGCAAGGTCTCATCCATACCTCCCAGATGTTCGAAAAGGCTTTTGGGAAAAACGACCGTATGGATGGCGAGCGCGCAAAAGGATGAGAACTCACGCTTGGCGACATCACCCGCCAGGACGGGAGGCTGCTCTACCCGCATCAGCCGGCCGTCCGGGGCGACACGGCGGTAAGCGCAATGGGCGATATCAGGTGGAAACGCATCGGCGGCCACCGGCAGCATATTTTCGATGAAGGTCGGATCCAGCCAGTCGTCGGCATCCAGCATGCAGAGCAGGGGTGCGGTTGCCAGTCTTGCGGCATGGTTTCGCGCCGCGGCGGCGCCGGCATTCGGCTGATGGGCGAGGCGAATGCGGCTGTCCGTTCTTGCGATGCCCTCAAGCACCTCCCAAGTGCGGTCGGTCGAACCGTCATCGACCACGACGGCCTGCCAGTTCGATCGCGTCTGCTGCTGCAGGCTGGCAAGACATTCGGCAAGCGTGTCGTCTGCATTATAGGCAGGGATGAGGAATGAAATGTCAGGCATCGCAGCGATCACCATGCGGGCCTCTTCCATCGCCGCAGAACGTAGAGAGCGCCGTTTACGCTTCCGAGCATCTCCTGCTTCAGGAAGACGTCGTGCGACGTCGTGCCTTTGCGAAGCCGTCTTTTGACCCTCCCGGCGTAATATTTCGGAAACGAGAGCAGGATGCGCCGCAGATTGGCGTTATTTCCTGTGTTCTGATACTGGACCAGCAGGGCTGCGACATGGCCACTCATATATTGGTAGATCTGTTTGGCGAGCCCCTTCATATCCTTGCGATGAAAGTGCCAGGCTACCGCCGTCGGCTCGTAGCGGCAGACATGGCCATGATGGAGGAGCCGGTTCCAGTATTCGGAATCGCCTGAGCATCCGGCAGCGCCCATGTCCAGGCGGACATCGAACAGGCCGATCTCGTCGAAAACCTTGCGGCGGATGGCCTGACTTGCGCCGGCTCCTATCGTCCAGACCGGAGCGCCGTAACGTGTATCCCTGGTATAGAAGTCCTGATTGAAATCCTGCCGCAGATAGCCCCGGCCGAAACTCCAATGCTTTTCAAAGATAAACTGTGCAGGCGTTGCGAGTTCTCCGGGAAGGACCAACCCGGTTACGCAGGCGATCTCCGGCAGATCGAACCCCTTCATCAGGTTCTCCAGCCATCGCTCGTGGAGAACCACGTCATCGTCCGTAAACGCGACGAATTCGGTTCTCGCCGCGCGAACCGCCGCATTGCGCGCATAATCCAGCCCGACCCGATCTTCACGGACATAGGTTGCGCCGGATTCCTCTACCACGCGACGCGTCGCCTCGCCTGCAGAGGCATTATCCACCACGATGATCTCGACGGGGCTGAGCGACTGTTTGGGGATCGAGGCCAGGCAACGGCGTAGGTCCTCCGGCCGGTCCTTTGTGCAAATCAGAATGCTGACGTCGCGGTTGCACACAGGGGTTTGCGCGACTTGACGCGCATGCTCGAGCGTCTCGGGCCGCACGACGCGCTCGGCCAGTGCCGACGCCGTCTCGGGCCTTTCGATATAGGCTTGTCCTACGGGAAGACCATCCGACAGAAAGACCACGAGCCCATCGGAGACCGGGGGCGAAACGGCATCGAGGTGAGAGGTGGCGAGATCGAGATAGTGAATCGGTATGGGAAAACTTATATCCTTCAGATCGGACGGAATTGGTTCTCGCATCATCACTCTCTCAATCGCACCGTGAACATACGCCACCTGCACCCAGGACGCGAGTCTCGAAAGTCATTATGGTTTATTCTGCAGCGTGCGCCTTCATTTGGTCCCTGAACCAATCGAGCGTCATCGCCACGCCCTGTTCGTAGGTGATTTTGCACGACCACTCGGGCATGACATAGTGCGCGTTGGTCAAATCAGGCCGTCTGTTCGTGGGGTCCTGCGGCGGTGACGTCTCGAAGACGATCGGCACGCCGCCAACGAGTTTGGAGACATATTGCGCGACTTCGAGAACCGAAATCTCGCGATCATTGCCGACGTTCAGAGGCCCCTTATAGTCGGTTTCATTTATCCAGAAATATCGTGCGAAACCATCGACAACGTCATCGACATAGCCCCAGCTGCGTGACTGAAGGCCGTCGCCGAACACGGTAATCGGGCGGCCCGAGAGCGCCTGGGTGATGAAGTTGGAGACCGCGCGACCATCGTCGGAACGTGTCCGGGGACCGTAGATGTTGAAGGGGCGGACGATCTTGACGTCGAGCCCCTGGGTACGCTGCATTTCGAACAGCAGCGACTCCGTGCACCTTTTGCTTTCGTCGTAGGATGAGCGCGGTCCGGTGCAGTCGACCTGGCCTTTGTAGGATTCCGGCTGCGGCGACACCAGAGGATCGCCATAGACTTCGGAAGAAGAGGTGAAACCGAAACGTCCGCCCTTCTTCAGCAAGTCGAGCAACCGGAACGCCCCGAGGAGATTGGCGGAGATCGTTCTCTTCGGCTCCTTCATATACCACGGCGGCGATGCGGGGGATGCAAGGTGATAGATTTCGTCGAATTTATCCGAGGTCTGCAGCGTCTCGACGTCGGATTTCACGAAGTGGAAACGGGGGTCCCTGATGTGCGCGGTATTTTCGAAAAGCCCGGTCCAGAGGTTGTCAACAACGACCAGCTTCTGAATGTCCGTCCTCAGCAAAAGTCGATCACACAAGTGCGATCCGATGAACCCAGCTCCGCCAGAAATCAATACGCTCTTCATTGCTTTGCGCCTTGTGACTTGAGATAAGGTGCCCGTTTATTAGCACCACCTGTAATTCGTGACAATTACTTAGAAGAGTTCTAAGAAATACTCACCTATTAATGTTAATCGTTAAATTTACCTACTTTAAGGTGATTCGTGTCGCTGCCAATGCCGCGCTCGATAACGAGCGGCCGCGCCGGACCGGATGCTACAGATGATCGTTGTACGATCATCACGACCTGCTCGATTTCGACCATCCGTTCCATGAGACGGCGGCCACCATTTGCGGTTCGATCGAAGGAATCGGCATGGTATCGAGAACCTCTCCGACGAGTTCGGGATACAGAGAGCTGCGGTTGCCTGTGAAAACGGGAATCCCGAATGTGTGCTATATTTTCGAAAGGTTCAGTGCAAAGATTGTCAGCAACAACCAGTTTCTGGATATCATTTTCTAAGTAGAAGGCGTCACATAAATGCGATCCAATGAAGTCGACCCAGTTTCTCACATCGTCTCGCCTCGTTACTTGAGAATATATTATTGTTATTACAGTGATCGAAGGTTTTGTATGGGCACGAAGTCCGGGGTGGGTCGGACTTTGGTCTGAATTTCCCCCGCGCGAAAACGATCGTCATCGTCGTTCGACTATCCAGACTACGGCGTCCGCGCGTCTTTTTCAGGCGCGGAGATAGCGCATTAACACATTGAATCAACCTCATTGTTCCGGAAAATCGAATCCGATTTTCGAGCCGATGCGTGAGCACCGCCTGTAAGGTGGGGTGATTTTTTAGTATTTGCTAAAAAATGCTAGAGGGCCGCAGTGCGACCCTCTATCCTACGCTGATATATGGATTTCCCGCCTTCGTGGTGACGCTCGGCTGTTGGTGGCGCGCGCAGCCTCGCGATGGTCGCATCGAAGGGTAACGTCGTCTTCAGTTAGGCCCCGACCACGACAGGATTCTGGCGCTGGGCGGCGCCTGGTTTCTCGGGAACGCCAACCCGGTTCTCACCATGGTCGTTCTGGCGCTTCTGACCGGCTTCGTGCTGCGTGACGATTGAGGTCAGCCCTCCGGGGGCGATGCAAACCGGCTCGCATCGAACAGGTCTGTGGCGGCGACCGGAATGATATCCTTACCTGCTATCGCGGCATTGACCTCACGATGAACCGTGCGGGGAGAAACGCGAGGCGCGTTCAATCCCATCACCTCGCCAGGAGAATGCAACGCCCATTTCATCAGCGCCGCGTCGGACGTCGGTTCAAAGAAACTTGCTTCTTCCCAGGAAGCGGTCATGGGCAGGGAGGCGATCATATCAGCGCCCTGCTTGGAGGCCTGGTGTGCAACACGGAGGGGTTCGAAGCGGGCGTAGGCCGGCAACGCAGGCGTCGGTTTAGCCGGAAGCGCATCAATTGGGCCGATCGACGCAGTCTCCAGTTTGTCATCTGCGCCCGCGTCGTGCTCGAGGGCGGGCGGCCGCATCGCCGGTATCGGAATCGCCAAAGATGAAAGAGCCGGAGCGGATCGTTTGTCATCCCGCTCGACCGTGCCGGTCTGCAGCGCCAGAGCATTCAATGCCCGGCTTCGGGGCGCAGGCAGAAGCGCGGTCACGAGCTTATTGTCTGTGGTGTCGCCGCTCGGCCTGGTCGATGCTCCTGCGTCTTCGTCTTCTCCCGCGGTGCTGGCGATCTGGATCGAGGAGGGGCCGACGCGCTCCTTGTAGTTCGCAATCGCCTGATTGTATCCCGGCAGCGGCCGGCCATCGGCCGGGAGATGCATCGTCTGCCCATTCGGAAATATTCGCGCGAGTTCTTGCCGGGACATGCGGGGCCAAGCCCTGACGTTGCCGACGTCGAGATGCACGAAGGGAGATCCCGAGGTCGGATAATATCCGACACCGCCGACCTGCATCTGCATCGCAAGCGCACGCAGCGTCGAAAGCTTGACGCCGGGAACGTAGAAATCCATCGCCTTGCCCAGCATGTGCTGGCTCTTCTTGGCGACGCCCGTGCTGCGCGAACGGTTGCGGAGCATGTTGTTGGTGGTGGGCGAACGATAGGCGGAGACGATGTGGATGTAGTTCTTGCCGCCGCTGCGCTTATACACCTCCCAGACCAGGTCGAGCAGCCGGGGATCCATCCGGGTCGGCTCATTCCTTCGCCAGTCGCGCAGAAACCGATTGATCTGGGCTAGGCCCTTCGGATCGAACTTTCCGTCCCGCTTGTAGGTGATCGTGGCCCTCTCGCCCGTATGGGTAAAGAACAGCTTCAGGGCGCGATCTTCCGCCGAGGCAAATGATGCAGAACCGATAAGCGCCGGGAGCGCAAACAGAGCCGGCAGAATGGTCTTCGCGACAAACCGTTCCGCACGCGACAGGAGCGTGGCAATTCCGCCCAAGGCTCCGCCCGATAATCCTTGCACTGGATACTTCAACACGAACAATCCCGCCCACACCAAACACTCGACGACGTGCGGGAAATTCCGCATCCATCGCGCTCAGTAAAGCCAGCTTATGGTCAACAAATTCCTAACAGGGGGATGCGGAAGCTCGGCGAATTGAGGCTGCGGGTCATCCCAAGCGCAATCGGACCCTGCGCCCGCGGGAGGAGAGCATCGAGCGCATTGTGTGCTGCTCTGAAATCCCCGCCGCTCTGAAACGGTTACAACCGCTCCCGACCTTCAGTCTCCCGAACACGCGACCTCAACTCCCGCCTAGCGGCTGACCAGAACATGCATCGACCTTAAACCCGGATCAATCAATAGGGCGGGCCAGCTGGGAATGAGGCATTCAATGCGTTGTTAACCGCCAGACTCGTCGATCGGTAGAGACGCGACGCTTGCCCAGAAATGCGTACCTCGGTCGGAACTGGAAAAATTCGCTCAACAAACTCTAGATATGTCCTCAGAAGTTTGGACTATCCTCATGGCTCTCCAACTCAGGGCACCCCCTGATGTTGCCGAAACCGATCGTTCGCCGGTCGCCCGATTCATCCAGACCTCTAAGCACGATGACATTGTCATCCTGCTGTATAATCTCGCTACGATAGATGCCGGCCCGAAGCGCCCGGTTTTTCGCCTGGCTTATGTTGCATTGCCCGGGCCGCGGAGTGACGTGCCAGTATCTCGTCCCTTGCCCATCCGACTGCCATCCGCCCGAAGCTGCGAATCCCGACAGGCTGGATAGCAGTATCCCAGACGCCAATATTACGCTGCCTAGAACCAGTTTCATGTAACCTCCGTAAGCCGCGGCAGGGCTCGTCTTCATTCTGCTTGTCCTGTTTTCAACGGACAACCGGGTTTCCCATGGCGTCACCACACTAGGTGGCTCGCGCTAACACTGTGCTAACGCCGGCTTCGGCCGCAATTTGCGGATACTGAAAACAAGGGTTTTTCGACGCGGTTCGCCTTTTGCTACCGATGTCGCCGCTCGGAGGAAGAGCAAGTAAAGGGGGCAATAATTCAATAATTTCAATGTGTTTTGTGGCGCACCCGACAGGATTCGAACCTGTGACCTTTGGAATCGGAATCCAACACTCTATCCAGCTGAGCTACGGGTGCATGCCGAAGGCGGTTTGAATCGCCTGTCCGATGGGTGGTTCTTAGCCTAGCTTGCGGCTGGCTTCAATCGCGAAATTCTCAGAAATACCGGTGCTTGCACTTTGCAGGGTGTTTTTATCCGCCAGCCTGGGGAACGATTACAAAAAACTCCGCCGGCCTTGCGGGCGGCGGAGTGTGATTGTTGCGGGGTCGCCTTGGCGCGCGGTCAGATCTGCATGGCGCCGGGGCCGGGGATGGCCTTTGACGGCACCTTGCCGAGGATGATCATGCCGAGGACTTCGTCCTTGGTCACGTCCTCGGTGCGGGCGTGGCCGACGACCTGGCCGTTCTTCATCACCGAGACGCGGTCGGCGAGGTCGAAGACGTCGTGGATGTCGTGGCTGATGAGGAAGATGCCGATGCCTTCCTTCTTCAGCTGCTTGATCAGCTCGCCGACCTGCGCCGTCTCCTGGGGGCCGAGCGCCGCCGTCGGCTCGTCCATGATCAGGATGCGGGCGTTGAAGAGGATCGCGCGGGCGATCGCCACCGACTGCCGCTGGCCGCCCGAAAGCGCCTTCACCGGCTCCTTGAAGCGCTTGAAGTTGGGGTTGAGGCGCCCCATCACCTCGCGGGCCGAGGCTTCCATCGCCACGTCGTCGAGCGTGCCCCAGCGGGTCTTCAGCTCGCGGCCGAGATAGAGGTTGGCGGCGGCGTCGACATTGTCGGCGACGGCGAGCGTCTGGTAGATCGTCTCGATGCCGTATTTCTTGGCATCGCGCGGATTGCGGATGTCGGCGGGCTCGCCGTTGATCAGGATCTCGCCGCCGTCACGCTTGTAGGCGCCGGAGAGGATCTTGATGAGCGTCGACTTGCCGGCGCCGTTGTGGCCGAGCAATGCCACGACTTCGCCGGGGTAGAGATCGACCGAGGCATTGTCCACGGCATGGATGCCGCCGAAGGAGATCGAGATGTTTTTCAGTTCCACGAGGGGAGTGCGTTGATCAGCCATGTCTAGGGCTCCTCTCACTTGGCACGGGCGCGGTAGACGGTGTCGAGCCAGACCGCCACGACAAGGACGGTGCCGACGACGACGCTCTGCAGCGGCGTATCGACATGCGCGAGCACCATGCCCGACTGCAGCGACTGCATGACGAGCGCGCCGAGCATGGCGCCGGCGATCGTGCCGGTGCCGCCTGCCAGCGACGTTCCGCCAATGACGGCGGCGGCGATGGTGTAGAGCTCGTCGAGCGTACCCTGCGAGTTCGTCGCGGCATTGAGACGCGCGGTGGAGATCGCCGCTGCGATGGCCGCGAGAATGCCCATCAGCGCGAAGATGCGCACGGTGACCCAGCGGGTCTTGATGCCGGCGAGTTCTGCCGCTTCGGGGTTGCCGCCGATGGCGAAGACGTAGCGGCCGAAGCGCAGCCTGGTCGCGATGAAGGTCATGATGATGCCGACGACGATAGCGATCAACACCGGCACGGCGATGCCGTAGGGGATATCCAGGCCGGTTTCGGGCCAGGGAATATTGTTGGTTTCGGCATATTTCTTGGCGATGTTGATCGGCCAGTAATAGCTGTTGGCGATCCAGACCGCGCCGAGGATGAGCACGCAGCTCAGGATGGCGAGGAAATATTCAGCCCACATCGGCCGGCGTGGGAAACCGAAGCGCCGGCGCTGCCGGCGTGAGCCGACGATGCTTGCGATGACGAAGAGGCAGGCGCAGATGCCGACGATCCAGCTCCAGGTGGCGCCGATCGAGCCTTCGGCGCCGCCGCCCATGATGCGGAAGGTCTGGTCCATCGGCGCAACCGTCTGGCCACTGGTGACGAGCCAGGTGGCGCCGCGCCAGACGAGCAGGCCGCCGAGCGTGACGATGAAGGAGGGAACGTTGAGGAAGGCGATGATGATGCCCTGGAAGGCGCCGATCAGGCAACCTGCCGCCAATCCGACCAGCAGCGTGATCGCCCAGGTGAAGGGGCTGTCGAAGCCGATATATTCCGGCAGGATCTTGGCCTGCGTCACGCCCATGATCATGCCGCAGAGGCCGAGCACGGAACCAACCGACAGGTCGATGTTGCGGGTGACGATGATCAGCACCATGCCCGTCGTCATGACGGCGATGTCGGTCGTCTGGACCGAGAGGTTCCAGAGATTGCGCGGGGTCAGGAAGAGGCCGCCGGTGATGATGTGGAAACCGATCCAGATGATGATCAGCGCGCCGATCATGCCGAGCAGACGCGTGTCGATCTCTGTGGCGCGGAAGAAGCGGGTCACCGGACTGGCTTCCGCCGCTCGCGGTCCGCTTGATGTTGTGGATTTTACCATTTCGGCCATGGGTTTGCCGTTCCCCCATTTTGTTTGGACGGACGCGCCGGAGTGCTAGAGGCTGCCATCGGCGTCATGCGTCTGTTCTTCAACTCACCATCGCGATGCTTCCGGAAGCCGGTCGCGTGGCGTCGCGACACCCTTCCGGCAGGGAATGAAAACCCGCGATGGTGCGGCGAGGCGGAGAAAACTTCGTCGTTGGAATTCTCATCCGCATCCGGCGCCGCAACGGTGTTCCGCTGCGGCGCCGGCAATTCCAGTTTACAAGCCTTGGCTTACTTGCAGGCAGCGACGCTGTCGGCCTTGACGCCCTGGCACGCTTCCGCCTTGGAGATCCAGCCGGCGTCGATGACGACGTTCAGGTTTTCCTTGGTGATCGCAAGCGGCTTCAAGAACACCGACTGCATTTCCACGCCCTTGGGGCCGCCCTTGAAAGCCTGGGCGCCGTCGATCTTGCTCATGTCCTTGCCGCCGGCGAGGTCGAGAGCGATTTCAGCGGCGCGTTTGCCGAGTTCGCGGCTGTCCTTCCAGACGGAAACCGTCTGCGTGCCGAGAGCGATGCGGTTGAGGGCTGCCTTGTCACCGTCCTGGCCGGAAACCGGAACGGAGCCGGCGAGGCCCTGTGCGTCGAGAGCAGCGATGGCGCCGCCGGCGGTGCCGTCATTCGATGCGACGACGGCGTCAACCTTGTTGTTGTTGGCGGTCAGGAACTGCTCCATGTTGCGCTGAGCGTTCTCCGGCAGCCAGCCGTCGGTATAGGCCTCGCCGACATTCTTGATCTTGCCGGCGTCGATGGCAGCCTTCAGCACTTCCTGCTGGCCCGAGAACAGGAAGTCGGCATTCGGATCGGAAGACGAACCCTTGATGAAGACGTAATTGCCTTCCGGCTTGGCCTTGAAAACGCCCTCAGCCTGCAGGCGCCCGACTTCCTTGTTGTCGAAGGTGATATAGAAGGCAGCCGGGTTTTCGATCAGGCGGTCATAGCCGACGACGGGGATGCCTTCAGCGGCAGCCTTCTCGATAGCCGGGCCGATTGCATCGGAGTCCTGGGCGAGAATGATCAGCGCGTTGGCGCCCTGCGAGATCAGCGATTCGACGTCGGTAAGCTGCTTTGCGGCAGAAGACTGCGCGTCAGCGGAAATATACTTGGCGCCCTTGGCTTCGAGAGCCTTCTTGATGGCGGCTTCGTCCGTCTTCCAGCGTTCTTCCTGGAAATTCGACCAGGAAACACCGACGACGAGATCGGCAGCCATGGCAGCGGTATGCACGGAAACGAGGATGGCAGCACCTGCCATCAATTTCAAAATAGACTTCATAATGTCCTCCCGAGTGGATTGCGACCGGCCCAGCCCATGCTTCCTCCGGCCACCGCGAAAAGCTGTCGAGAAAAGGTTCGGATTTTTTTCTCGACAGTCGAGAAATTTAGTGTCAGAGATTTTTTCAACTGTCAACACTGCACTGCCAGCTTAATTTCCTTGCGAAACATCGGCTGGAGATGCAGTGGAAACCAAGGGTGGAGCAAGCAGGGAGAGAGGGCGGCATTCATGCTGACCAAGTCGAGCACGGAGCTGGTCAGGCAGAGAAACAGCGTGCTCGTGCTGTCTGTGCTGCGTCGCCATGGTGCGCTCGCGCATACCGAAATATCCGATTTCACCGGGCTGTCGTCGGCCACCATCTCGGCCATCACCACTGAGCTGGAAAAAGCCCAGATCATCGAGAAGTCGGAACATCAGCCGGCAAGCGGCCGCGGCCGGCCACGTGTGCTGCTGCGCCAGCGGCGCGATTGCGGCTATCTCATCGTCGTCATCATCTCCTCGGATGCGGTGCAATATTCGCTGGTCGATTATGCCGGCAAGCTGATCGACCGCTTCAGCGAGGAACGTTCGCATGATCCGGCAGGTGCTGGCCGCTTCGTCGCTGCGGTGCGGGCCGGGCTTTTGCGTATTCTCGATCGTTCGAAGATTTCGCAGGAAAAGGTGCTGCTGATCTCGATCAGCAGCAAGGGGCTGGTCAATTCCACCGAGCCGGTTCTCGTCTGGTCGCCGATCTTCGGCAGCGACCAGATCGATTTCGAATCGGCACTCCGGCCGGAATGGCAGGCCAAGGTGATCCTCGACAACGAGACACTGCTGGTCGCAGCAGCGCTCGGCGAGCGTGAGGAGATGGTGAAGGGCGCCGATTTCCGTTCGCTCGCCGCCCTTTCGCTCGGCCATAGCGTCGGGCTCGGCATCGTCAGGCGGGGGAACCAGACAGGCCAGGAGATATCGGCGCC
The DNA here is from genome assembly GCF_056399245.1 of Rhizobium sp. 01N447_2. Lineage (NCBI taxonomy): Bacteria > Pseudomonadati > Pseudomonadota > Alphaproteobacteria > Hyphomicrobiales > Rhizobiaceae > Rhizobium > Rhizobium sp. 01N447_2. Next base: position 67,675 of record NZ_JBFTQY010000014.1, on the reverse strand, counting down.
CAATTTCGGGCACATGCTGCACATGGCCAATGGTGGGCTCTGCCGCTGCGGCACGCGCGGCTGTATCGAGGCCTATGCCGGTTTCTACGCGATTCTGCGCAGCGCCTTCGAAGTGCCGCTCGATACGATTCCGGCAAAGTTCGTGCCGGTGGCGGAACTCGACAAGATTGCTGCCAAGGCGCGCCAGGGCCACCGCGTCCCCGCCTTCGCCTTTCGCCAGGCGGGGCTGGCGCTCGGCAACGGGCTGTCGCGCATGCTGAGCCTGACGGAGCGCATGCCGATCGCCATCACTGGGCCGGGCACGCGTTATTACGACCTTCTTCGGCAGGGGATCGAAGAGGGTCTGGGACAGTCGCATATCGTGCGCATGGAAGGCATGCCCGAGATCAGGGTAGTGGCCGACGAGCAGATCCTCGTCTTCGAAGGACATTTGAACCGGGCGCTGTCGGTGATCGACGAGGATATCGTTCTCTCGGGCGTTCAGGGAGCCCAAGCATCGGCGACTATTCAGGAATCGGGTTGAGGGTTTCTTTCAATCAAGCATATGGCTTTGGGGGCGCGGCGGCACGCCCCCACAAAAAGATCCGCAAAATGCGAAATGGCCGGGCAAGTGCCCGGCCATCTCATGCATGGCTTTCGGTCGGGAGAGGGCCGTCAGCCGATCTTGATGAGCTTGCCTTCCTTGACGGACTGGACCGCGGCATCGGCGAGTGCCAGCGCTGCGAGACCATCGGCGCCTGATGGAGAGATCTTCGAGCCCTTCTCGATCGCGGCGATGAAGCTGGCGATCTCGTTGGCATAGGCTTCGGTATAGCGGGTCATGAAGAAATCGTGCAGCGGCGGGCGGGTATAGCCGTCGCCGTTTGCGACCTCGATCGAGACAGGGCGCTGGTTTTCGGCCGAGACGAGGCCCTTGGAGCCGTGTGCCTCGATGCGCTGGTCGTAGCCATAGGTCGCGCGGCGGGAGTTGGAGATGATGGCCTGCTTGCCGGATTTCGTCTGCAGGATCACCGAGACGCTGTCATAGTCACCAGCTTCGCCGATCGCCTTGTCGACGAGAACTGCAGCGGTCGCGAAAACCGACACCGGTTCTTCGCCGAGCAGGAAGCGGGCCATGTCGAAATCGTGGATCGTCATGTCGCGGAAGATACCGCCGGAGCGCTTGATATAGTCGACCGGCGGGGCGCCGGGGTCGCGCGAGGTGATCGTCACCATCTCGACATCGCCAATCTTGCCTTCGTCGATGACTTTGCGCACCGCCATGAAATGCGGGTCGAAGCGGCGGTTGAAGCCGACCATCAGCTTGGCGCCGGTCTCTTCCACTACCTTGATGCAGGCCTTGACGCGGGCGACGTCGAGATCGATCGGCTTTTCGCAGAAGATCGCCTTGCCGGCGCGGGCGAAACGCTCGATCAGATCGGCATGTGTATCCGTCGGCGTGCAGATGACGACGGCGTCTATATCCTTGGCTGCCTCGATCGCGTCGATGGTGCGGACCTCGCAGCCATAGGCGGAGGCGATTGCTTCGGCAGCCTGCGGAAAGGCGTCTGCGACCGCGACGAGCGTCGCATTGGCGTCGCCGCTGACGGCCTTTGCATGGACCTTGCCAATGCGGCCGGCGCCGAGAAGACCAAATCTCACTGTCATTTTAACCTCCCTTGAATTCGGAACAAATAAACCGAACTGCCAAAATTCTGGAATTTTCATTCCATCTTCTGTGGACCCAGTCAAGCCCACGGATCTTTCACATTTGCAAGATTCGAACCAGAGCCTGTCCTGGTCGGATTGAAGTATTCTGCCGGAGCAGGTTTTGGTCAGGGCAGAGCCTATCGCCACTGATCCTGGCGGAAAGATGCCCGGCCTTTCAGCCAAGAGAATACTTTAATCTGACCAGGAAAGGCTCTAGAGACAATCGCGGCACGGGCCGAAGGCCGTGCGACAAATGCGACCGCGGGGCAGGAATGAAACTCATCGATCCGAATCATCCGGCATATCGGCGCCTCTGGGTGCGGATTGCCATCGTTGCCGTCTGCTTCGGCTGGGCCGTGGTCGAACTTGTCACCGGCGATCCGTTCTGGGCGGTGCTGGCCGGCGGGGCAGGCGCCTATTCCTTCTATATGCTGTTCTGGACCTTCAATCCGCAGCCTCCGGCCATCGAGCCGCCCGTGCAGCCTGACGCCGAGGACGAGGACGAACCCGCGGCGGCCGCTGAAAATCCTTCGAAGGACGGGCAGGCGGAATAGTCAGCGGCTCAATCGCCGCAGCGCTTCGTCGATCAGCAGATTGGCCAACATCATGCGCTTCGTCGCATTGTCGCGGAAGGGCAGGGCGACGCCATCGGGATGATTGGCGCGCGCGAAGGCGCGGCGCTTCTCGCGGAGTGTCAGCAGCGTATCGGCGGCGGAGATCGCCAGTTCCTCGGCAACCTCCTGTGGAGTCGTGCGGACGAGATGATCCGGCATGACGGGCTCGGGTGGAGGCGCAAGCGCCGGTTTCTCCACGACCCCAGCGACAGCATCGAGATCCAGATTGTCGAAATAGGCCTGGCCGACGCGCTGCGAGGCGACTGAGACGCCCTCCATCACATCGAAGGCAAGCCCGGCGCCGAGACCGGACACCCGATGGGCCGCCGGGGCTTCGGCGTCTTCGGTCGTCTCATCCTCCGCCTTCAGCCGCTCGAGGACTGATTGAAATACCGACTGTCCGAACAGCATCCCGCCTTCCTTGAGAGCATTTCCGTTTTTCTTCGAACCACGGAAATGCTCTATCTCCTTGTTCACGCAATTCCGGACGCAAAACCGCTGCACACTTTTGCTGGAATTGCTCGAGGCGCATTAGAAGAGAGCAAGATGGCGCAGGGCTTGCGGGTGTCGTCAGCCGGCCTGCTTGTGGCTCTCCTCGAGGATGATGTCGTAGAGCAGCCGTGCACTCGGCGGCAGCGCCCGTTCCCTGGCCGTGATCATGCTGTAGGGTTTGACGTTGATGTCGAAATCGATCGGCAGCATGCGCACATCAGAGGCATTTGAGCCCTGGCTGGCAAGGAACTGGGCGACGTCGACGGCAACGGGAGCGATCGCATCGGTTTCGCAGATGATGGCGCAGGTCAGAAGCAGCGAGGAGGTGTTGACGATGTTTTCGGGCAGCGCCACGCCACGCGACAGGAAAACGTCCTCGATCGTGCGGCGCAGCAGCGTACCCGGCGGCTGGAACACCCAGTCGTAATCCCTGACGTCGGAGAGGCTGCTGCTCTTCTGCTTCATGAGTGGATGGCGGCTGCGCACAATCAGGCAAGCGCGCTCGATGCCGATCTCCGTCACTTCGAACAGGCGCGGGTTGAGATCATCGGGAATGCGGCCGATGATGAAGTCATGGCGGGCGGCGAGCAGCTCGCGGGCAAGCACGTTGCTCGTCTCCACCTGGATGTTGATTTCGATGCCCGGATAGGCCTTGCGCACCTTGTTGATTGCCGGAACGACGAGGCTCATGGCCGGTGCGGTCACCGCGCCGATGAAGACCGACCCGCCCTTGCCGCTTTTCAATTCGCCGATCTCGCGGCTCGCCTCGCGCAGCTCCAGGAGGATCTTCCGAGCCCTTCGGGCAAGCGCTGCGCCGAAGGTCGTCAGCACGACGCCGCGGGCCACGCGCTCATAGAGCGACGTCTTGGTGATCGATTCCATTTCGGACAACATGCGCGATGCGGCGGGCTGCGAAATGTTCAGGACTTCCGCAGCTGCGGAAATCTGTCCACTATCTTCGATTGCGACGATCATGCGCAGGTGATTCAGCTTAAGTCCTGCACGCAAAAGGCCATCATCGCCGAAATTATCGCTGTGGATATCGACGTGATCCATCAAAAATGGCTCAGAAATAACCGTCATGGTTGCAGCCTCCTCGCTGCGCTCCATCAAAAGTAATACTTTTTAACGATATACCAAAATTGTTATGCACGTTAGCACTTATTCTATTTGACAGTTATAGGAATCCATACCAGTTTGCCGCCGTGTGCTGGTTGGCACTCAACACGTGTGAGATCGTGGAGGAGACCTACTTCGTTTCTCACCATCTGAAGTAACTATCCAATACGGAACCTGCCACAGTTTCGGGGCGGGCGATTTTTCGTCCGCTGCTTATTAACAAGGGAGAGAGAAATGAAATCCATTATCTCATTGATGGCCGCGGCTGCCTTCGGCGTCGCTTCGTTCGTTGCACCGGCTCTGGCCGCGGATAAGGGCACTGTCGGTATTGCAATGCCGACCAAGGCTTCTGCCCGCTGGATCGACGACGGCAACAACATCGTCAAGCAGCTGCAGGCTGCCGGTTACGGCACTGACCTGCAGTATGGCGACGACGACATTCCGAACCAGCTTTCGCAGATCGAAAACATGGTCACCAAGGGTGCCAAGGTTCTCGTCATCGCTTCGATCGACGGCACGACGCTTTCCGACGTTCTCCAGAAGGCACACGACGCCGGCATCAAGGTCATCGCTTATGACCGTCTGATCCGCGATTCGGGCAACGTCGACTACTACGCCACTTTCGACAACTTCCAGGTCGGCGTTCTGCAGGCTGGCTCCATCGTTGACGGCCTCGGCCTCAAGGATGGCAAGGGTCCGTTCAACATCGAACTGTTCGGCGGTTCTCCGGACGACAACAACGCCTTCTTCTTCTATGATGGCGCAATGTCCGTCCTGCAGCCCTACATCGACAGCGGCAAGCTCGTCGTGAAGTCCGGCCAGACCGGCATGGACAAGGTCGGCACGCTGCGTTGGGATCCGGCAACGGCCCAGGCCCGCATGGACAACCTGCTCTCGGCCAACTACACCGACGCCAAGGTCGATGCCGTTCTGTCGCCTTACGACGGTCTGTCGATCGGTATCATCTCCTCGCTGAAGGGCGTTGGTTACGGTACTGCGGCTCAGCCGCTCCCGATCGTCACCGGTCAGGACGCTGAAATCCCGTCGGTCAAGTCGATCATTGCTGGCGAACAGCACTCGACGATCTTCAAGGACACCCGCGAACTCGCCAAGGTCACCGTTGCCATGGTCGATGCCGTGATGTCCGGCAAGGAGCCTGAGGTCAACGACACGAAGACCTACGACAACGGCGTCAAGGTCGTTCCGTCCTATCTGCTGAAGCCGGTTGCCGTCGACAAGACCAACTACAAGCAGATCCTCGTCGACAGCGGTTACTACTCTGAAGACAAGCTGAAGTAATGAGAAGGACCGGAGCCCGCGCTTGCGGGTTCCGGTCTTCGATTTTATGATCGCCCGGCTGGTTGACGGCTGCAGGCGCTGGAACTTTGACTATGGACAATACAATCCTCGAAATGCGGAGCATCACCAAGACGTTCCCGGGCGTCAAGGCGCTGGAGAATGTGAACCTCAAGGTTCGCCAGGGTGAGATCCACGCATTGGTGGGCGAAAACGGGGCCGGCAAATCGACCCTGATGAAGGTGCTATCAGGCGTCTATCCGACAGGAAGCTATGAAGGCGATATCGTCTATGAAGGCGAGACGCGCAACTTCAAGGTCCTGAAGGACTCCGAAGAAATCGGCATCGTCATCATTCACCAGGAACTGGCGCTCGTGCCGTTGCTGTCGATCGGCGAAAACATCTTCCTTGGCAACGAGAATGCCAAGAGCGGCGTCATCAGCTGGGACGAGACATTCAACCGCACGAAGCAGCTGCTGAAGAAAGTAGGCCTGTCCGAATCTCCGAACACGCTGGTCACCGATATCGGCGTCGGCAAGCAGCAGCTCGTCGAGATCGCCAAGGCCCTCTCGAAGAGCGTCAAGCTGCTCATCCTCGACGAACCCACAGCCTCGCTCAATGAACGCGATTCCGACGCTCTCCTCAATCTGCTGATCGAGTTCCGCAAGCAGGGCATCACTTCGATCATCATTTCCCATAAGCTGAACGAGATCCGCAAGGTCGCCGACCAGATCACCGTCCTGCGCGACGGGATGACCGTCAAGACGCTCGACTGTCATGCGGACGAGATCAGCGAAGATATCATCATCCGCAACATGGTCGGCCGCGATCTTGAAGACCGCTATCCGCCGCGTTCGGTGCCGATCGGCGAAACCATTCTCGAAGTGAAGAACTGGAACGCCTACCACCAGCAGCACCGCGATCGTCAGGTCCTGCACAATATCAACGTCACCGTCCGCAAGGGCGAAGTCGTTGGCATCGCCGGCCTGATGGGGGCAGGGCGCACCGAATTCGCCATGAGCCTGTTCGGCAAGGCCTATGGCCACAAGGTTTCGGGCGAGGCGCTGATGCACGGCAAGCCGGTCGACGTCAGCACCGTGCGCAAGGCAATCGATGCAGGGCTCGCCTACGTCACCGAAGACCGCAAGCAGCTCGGCCTCGTGCTCAATGACACGATCCTGCACAATACGACGCTCGTCAATTTGGCGGCGGTGTCGAATGCGTCTGTTATCGACAGCTTCAAGGAGGCGCGGGTTGCGACCGACTTTCGGTCGAAATTGCGCATCCGTTCCTCCAGCATCTTCCAGGAGACGGTCAATCTTTCCGGCGGCAACCAGCAGAAGGTGGTGCTGTCGAAATGGCTGTTCTCCAATCCCGATATTTTGATCCTCGACGAGCCGACGCGCGGCATCGATGTTGGCGCAAAATACGAAATCTATACTATCATCAACCAGCTTGCCGCCGATGGAAAGGGCGTTCTGATGATCTCATCGGAAATGCCCGAACTGCTTGGTACGTGTGACCGCATCTACGTGATGAACGAAGGACGCATCGTCGCGGAACTGCCGAAGGGAGAAGCAAGCCAGGAAACCATCATGCGCGCTATCATGCGCTCAGGGGAGAAGAAACAATGACGCCGATCAATCAACCCATCGCTGAGCAAGGGCGTGTCGTCTCCATCGGAGACTACGTTCGCGGCAACATCCGCGAATATGGCATGTTTATCGCGCTTATCGCGATCATGGTGTTCTTCCAGTTTTCGACCGGTGGCGTTCTCTTCAGGCCGCTCAACCTGACAAACATCATTCTGCAGAACTCGTTCATCGTCATCATGGCGCTCGGCATGCTGCTGGTGATCGTTGCCGGCCATATCGATCTTTCGGTGGGATCCGTCGTCGGCTTTATCGGCGCTATCGCCGGCGTGATGACGGTGCAATGGCACACCAATTATGTCCTGGCGGGTATCGTCTGCCTCGCTATGGGCGCGCTTGTCGGCGGCATCCAGGGCTATTTCGTCGCTTATCACAAGATCCCGTCGTTCATCGTCACGCTGGCCGGCATGCTGGTCTTCCGCGGCCTGACGCTGTTCGTGATGACGGCATCGGGGACCGGCACCAGCATCGGTCCTTTCCCGCCGGCATTCCAGCTGATCAGCATCGGCTTCCTGCCGAACGCTTTCGATATGGGCGGCATCAACTCGACCTCGATCATTCTGACCGTCGTTGGCGCCGTAACCCTCTTCTATCTGGCATGGCGCAAGCGCCTATCGAATGAAAAGCATGGCAATGACGTCGAGCCGCTGGGCTTTTTCCTCGCCCAGAACGCCCTCGTCACCCTCGCCATTCTGGCGCTCGGCTACCAGCTGTCGATCTATCGCGGCTTCCCGAACGTGCTTATGGTCATGCTTGTTCTGGTGGCTGCCTATGCCTTCATTACCCGCCGCACGACGATCGGCCGCCGCATCTACGCCATGGGCGGCAATGAGAAGGCAACGAAGCTTTCCGGTATCAACACCGAGCGGCTGACCTTCTTGACGTTCGCAAACATGGGCCTGCTTGCCGGACTGGCCGGCCTGATCGTTGCCCTGCGTCTCAACTCGGCGACGGCCAAGGGCGGCTTTGGTCTTGAACTCGACGTGATCGCGGCCTGCTTCATCGGCGGCGCATCCGCCCAGGGCGGCGTCGGCAAGGTGACCGGTGCTGTTATCGGCGCTCTGATCATGGGCATCATGAACAACGGCATGTCGATCCACGGTCTCGGCACCGACTCGCAGCAGATGGTCAAAGGTGCGGTGCTTCTCGCTGCCGTGTTCTTCGACGTTTACAATAAGAACAAGGGCTGAGCTTAGCTCGGCACCCGCTCGCAGTCATATGAAACCTGAATTCCGGCTCGGCATGGAGCCGGAGAGGCGTAGCTATGCCATCGCCAAAGGAAAAGGATGAGTAACGTGCTTATTTCACAGATCAAGGGTGCAAACGGAGAGATCATCGTCGCCGTGCGCGAGCCGGGCGGCGCTGCCAAGTCGGTCAAGAACGCCGTCAGCGTCTATGCGCTGGCGATGGAAGCCGCAGACGGCGGCAAGTCCCTTGCCTCAGTCATCGAAGCGCATGGCTACGGCGATGCCGTCGATCTTGAGAAGGCTTATGCGGAAGGCCGCTTCCTGCCGCCGATCACCCATCCCGATGCCGCGCACCTGCATCTGACCGGCACCGGCCTGACGCATTTGGGCTCGGCTGCAACGCGCGATTCGATGCACAAGAAGACCACCGAAGCCGCCGAGGAAACCCTCACGGACTCGATGAAGATGTTCAAGATGGGCCTCGAGAACGGCAAGCCGAAGGCTGGCGAAAAGGGTGTCCAGCCCGAATGGTTCTACAAGGGTAACGGCTATGGCGCCGCTGCACCCGGCGCGCCGCTGGTTTCGCCTTCCTTCGCGCTCGATGGCGGCGAAGAGCCTGAAATGGCCGGCATTTATGTGATCGCCAAGGACGGCTCGCCCTTCCGCATCGGCTTTGCGCTGTCGAACGAATTTTCCGATCACGTCACCGAGCGGATTAACTATCTCTATCTCGCCCATTCGAAGCTGCGTCCGGCAAGCTTCGGCCCGGAAATCCGTGTCGGCGCGGCCCCGGAAGATATTCGCGGCACCTCGCGCATCAAGCGCGGCGATAAGGTGATCTTCGAAAAGCCGTTCCTGTCCGGTGAAGCGAACATGTCGCACACCTTCGCCAATCTGGAATATCACCATTTCAAATATGGCCTCTTCCGGGTTCCAGGCGATGTTCACGTCCATATGTTCGGTACGGCGACCCTTTCCTTTGCCGATGGCGTCAAGACCGAAGAGGGCGATGTGTTCGAGATCGAAGTCGCCGATTTCGGCCTGCCGCTCCGTAATCCGCTCAAGGTAGCCGCCGAGGAAGAGATAGCCGTCAGGCAGCTCTGAATTCAAGACCTGGCCGCATTCGGCGGCCGGCTCTTTGCTCGTAAACGGTAAAGGAGGCTTGTTAAGCCCATGACCATTTATCAAAACCTGATCGCCGGCGAATGGGTCGGCTCGAACGCGACGAAGAATATCAACCCGTCGGATACGAACGAAGTCGTCGGCCTCTATGCCGATGGCAGCGCCGATGACACGAGAAACGCCATCGCTGCCGCCAAGGCCGCCTTCCCGGCCTGGTCGCGCTCGGGCATCTGGGAGCGGCACGTCATCCTGAAGAAGGCTGGCGACGAGATCATGGCGCGCAAGGACGAACTGGGCGCGCTGCTTGCCCGCGAAGAAGGCAAGACGCTGCCGGAAGCCACCGGTGAGGTTATCCGCGCTTCGCAGATTTTCGAATTCTTCGCCGGTGAGGCGCTGAGGCTGGCCGGCGAGGTCCTCCCGTCGGTTCGTCCGAATATCGGCATCGAGATCACCCGCGAGGCTCTCGGCGTCATCGGCATCATCACGCCGTGGAACTTCCCGATCGCCATTCCCGCCTGGAAGATCGCGCCGGCACTCTGCTACGGCAACACCATCGTCTTCAAGCCGGCCGAACTGGTGCCCGCCTGTTCCTGGGCGATCGTCGATATCCTGCACCGCGCCGGCCTGCCGAAGGGCGTGCTGAACCTCGTCATGGGCAAGGGCTCGGTGGTCGGCCAGGCCATGCTCGAAAGCCCCGACGTTCACGGCATCACCTTCACCGGTTCCACCGGCACCGGCAGACGTGTCGCCGCCGCCTCCATCGAGCATAACCGCAAGTTCCAGCTGGAAATGGGCGGCAAGAACCCGATGGTCGTGCTTGACGATGCCGATCTCAACGTCGCCGTCGAAGCAGCCGCCAATTCCGGCTTCTTCTCGACCGGCCAGCGCTGCACAGCCTCTTCGCGCCTGATCGTCACCGAAGGCATTCACGACAAGTTCGTCGCAGCACTCACCGACAAGCTGAAGACGCTGGTCGTCGACAACGCCCTGAAGGCCGGCACTCATATCGGCCCTGTCGTCGATGAGCGGCAGTTGAAGACCGATACCGACTATATCGATATCGGCAAGTCGGAAGGCGCGAAACTCGCCTTCGGCGGCGAGGTTATCTCGCGCGACACGCCCGGCTTCTACCTGCAGCCGACGCTGTTTACCGAGGCGACCAACCAGATGCGGATTTCGCGCGAGGAGATCTTCGGGCCTGTGGTGTCGGTGATCCGGGCGAAGGATTACGACGAGGCGCTTGCCATCGCTAACGATACGCCGTTCGGCCTTTCGGCCGGCATCGCCACGACGAGCCTGAAACATGCGACGCACTTCAAGCGCAATTCTGAGGCCGGCATGGTGATGGTGAACCTGCCGACGGCAGGCGTCGATTTCCACGTGCCGTTCGGCGGCCGCAAGAGTTCGTCCTACGGTCCGCGCGAGCAGGGCAAATACGCCGCCGAATTCTATACAACCGTCAAGACCGCCTACACGTTGGCTTGAGACAAAGGCGATGACCCAGGCCGTACGAGGCGGTCTGGCGACATCCTGAAGGATAGAGACTATGAAAAAGAAAGCGGAATGGCCGCGCAAGCTGAGGTCGCAGGAATGGTACGGCGGTACGAGCCGCGACGTGATCTATCACCGCGGCTGGCTTAAGAACCAGGGTTATCCCCACGACCTGTTCGACGGCCGGCCGGTGATCGGCATCCTCAACACCTGGTCGGATATGACCCCGTGCAACGGTCATCTCAGAGAGCTCGCCGAGAAGGTCAAGGCGGGCGTATGGGAGGCTGGCGGTTTCCCGCTTGAGGTGCCGGTGTTCTCGGCATCCGAAAACACCTTCCGCCCGACCGCGATGATGTACCGCAACCTTGCCGCGCTCGCGGTGGAGGAGGCGATCCGCGGCCAACCGATGGATGGGTGCGTACTGCTGGTCGGCTGCGACAAGACCACGCCGTCGCTTATCATGGGGGCGGCTTCCTGCGACCTGCCTTCGATCGTCGTCACCGGCGGGCCGATGCTGAACGGCTATTTCCGCGGCGAACGGGTCGGCTCGGGCACGCATCTGTGGAAGTTTTCCGAAATGGTGAAGGCCGGCGAGATGACGCAGGCCGAATTCCTCGAGGCGGAAGCCTCGATGAGCCGTTCGTCGGGCACCTGCAACACCATGGGCACGGCTTCCACCATGGCTTCCATGGCCGAGGCGCTCGGCATGGCGCTCTCCGGCAACGCCGCGATCCCGGGCGTCGATTCCCGCCGCAAGGTCATGGCTCAGCTTACCGGCCGGCGTATCGTGCAGATGGTCAAGGACGACCTGAAGCCCTCCGAGATCATGACGAAGCAAGCCTTCGAGAATGCCATCCGCACCAACGCGGCTATCGGCGGTTCGACCAATGCCGTCATCCACCTGCTCGCCATCGCCGGCCGTGTCGGCATCGATCTTTCGCTTGACGACTGGGACCGCTGTGGCCGTGACGTGCCGACCATCGTCAACCTGATGCCGTCGGGCAAGTACCTGATGGAGGAGTTCTTCTATGCCGGCGGCCTGCCGGTGGTGCTGAAGCGCCTCGGCGAGGCGGGCCTCCTGCACAAGGATGCGCTGACGGTATCCGGCGAAACCGTCTGGGACGAAGTCAAGGACGTCGTCAATTGGAACGAAGACGTTATCCTGCCGGCCGAAAAGGCGCTGACAGCTTCGGGCGGCATCGTCGTGCTGCGCGGCAATCTCGCGCCGAAGGGCGCGGTGTTGAAGCCTTCAGCGGCTTCGCCGCATCTTCTGGTGCACCGGGGCAGGGCTGTCGTGTTCGAGGACATCGACGACTACAAGGCCAAGATCAACGACGATAACCTCGATATCGACGAAACCTGCATCATGGTCATGAAGAACTGTGGGCCGAAGGGCTATCCCGGGATGGCCGAGGTCGGCAATATGGGGCTGCCGCCCAAGGTGCTCAAGAAGGGCATCCTCGACATGGTGCGCATTTCCGACGCCCGCATGTCCGGAACGGCCTACGGTACCGTCGTGCTGCACACATCGCCGGAAGCGGCTGTCGGCGGGCCGCTGGCGGTCGTGAAAAACGGCGACATGATCGAGCTGGATGTGCCGAACCGTCGGCTGCATCTCGACATTTCCGATGAGGAACTGGCGCGGCGGCTTGCCGAATGGCAGCCGAACCATGATCTGCCCACATCAGGCTATGCCTTCCTGCATCAGCAGCATGTCGAGGGGGCTGATACTGGCGCCGATCTCGACTTCCTCAAGGGATGTCGTGGAAACGCGGTCGGCAAGGACAGCCACTGACAACTTAAATCCAGGATTAGAAATCGATGAAAGGCGGGGCATCACCCCGTCTTTTTCTTTGCACTTGTTCAATGAAGAAATGGCGTTATATTCTGTATATATGTACAGGAGATATGGTCATGTCTAGGACCGTTGGTGCAGCCGAGTTCAAGGCGAAATGTCTGAACCTTATCGATCAGATGGGGAAGGACGACGAATCTATCGTCATCACCAAACGCGGCAGGCCAGTTGCCGTGCTTTCGCCGGCACCTGACTCCAGCGGACGCAGGAGTATCATCGGCGCGATGAAGGGCAGCGTATTGCGCTATGACGATCCGCTGTCTCCGGCTGCTGAAGCAGAAGATTGGGACGCCGTTCGTTGATCGTCATCGACACGCATATCCTCGTCTGGGCAATGCAGGACGATGCACGCCTCGGTTCACAAGCCCGGCGCATCATCGACGAGATGACGGAGAAAAGCCGGATCCTGATTTCGGCGATTACGCCTTGGGAAATCGCGATGCTTGTGCAGAAGGGGCGCCTGGCGCTCGGCGACGATGTCGGGCGATGGATCGACAGCGCGCTGTCTCTGCCCGGAATCCAGCTTGCACCGATTGAGCCTTCCATCGCGATAGACAGCGTCCGGCTACCCGGCGAGTTTCATGCCGACCCCGCCGACCGCATCATCGCTGCCACAGCCCGTTTTCATCGCGTACCATTACTTACGGCCGACCAGGCGATCCTCAGCTACGGCGCGCGCGGCCACCTCCAGGTTCTTGCAGCGGGTTAGGCTTGGGGTGGAGGGTTCAAGTTGCTGCCTTGGGACAGGGCCGGGTTGACCAGCCTAAAATCATCCGGCTCTAGCCGTTTGAGACCGCCATGCTGTGATCCTCGTCGGCGCCATGTTCGAAGAGCGCACGGATCGCCGGCCATTTGCGGCGGAAAGCGGCAACGCAGGCCGGGTCGAAATGCGATCCGCTGCAGGCGATGATTTCTTCGTAAGCCCGTTCGACCGGCCAGGCTTGTTTGTAAGGCCGATCGGAACAGAGCGCTTCGAAGACGTCGGCGACTGCGACGATGCGCGCTTCGATCGGGATCGCATCGCCGGACAGGCCCTTGGGATAGCCGGTTCCGTCCCATTTCTCATGATGGCCGACGATGATGGCGGTCGCGACGCGCGAAAGCTCGGCGGAGCTGTTGGCAAGAATGGCGACGCCGATCGGGAGATGCTCGCGCATGCGTTCGATCTCGTGCTGGTCGAGCTTGCCCGGTTTCTGCAGGATGGCATCGGGAATGGCGATCTTGCCGATATCGTGCAGGGGAGCGGCGAGATAGATGTTGCGCCGCTGGATCCGATCGAGGCCGAGGCCTTCGGCGATCAGCTCGGCGATATTGGCGACGCGCTCGATATGGTCGCCGGTGTTTCCATCACGCGAGGCCATCGCCTGGGCAAGGCACCAGATGATCTCCTGTTCGCGCATGTCGGCCTGTTCGGTGGCGTGGCGGAAGGCCTGTCGAGTGATTTCGCCCGATCCGCAAGCGCCAGCTGCGCCTTATGCAGGGCCATCAGGTTGAGGACGCGCGCCTGCAGTTCCAAGGGGTCGAATGGCTTGGCGAGAAATCCGTGGCGCCGGCCTCCAGCGCTTCCAGCCGAACCGACCGCTTGGCCTGCGAGGTGATCATCACGACGGGCACATCCTCGTAGCCTGGCTTGCGGCGCAGCCTACGGATCATCTCGATACCGTTCATCTCGGGCATCATATAATCCACCAGCACGACGTCGAAATCGACGGCCTGGCAGCGAGCAAGGGCTTCGAGCGGATTGGTGAAGCTTTCGACCGCACAGCCGGCGAAACCACGGACCGCGGTCTCAAGAGCGAGAAGGCTGGATTCGCTGTCGTCGATGATAAGAAGAGGCATGGACGATCCCGTTAAATCCCAGAAGCAAACAGGCTGCCCTCATCGGAGGGCCGCGTTCGTCGCTCATCCGTGCCGGCAGCTGAACATCATCATGAAAGCCTGCATCATGCCGCTTCTTAAACGGCGCCTACCGAAATACCCCAGGCGTCGCCGCAGACAAGCTTGTGCCTGCGGCCTTAAAATAGAGTTAGTCTGCAATGAAAAATTGACGAACGGCAATGTGCGGCGCATCCCAGAAGCAGGCGGAAATTCGGGACCGCCGGTCTATATATTTAAGTCGAACATGTTTGTTTCGCGGCAAACTCGGCAGCTATTCTATCGGTCCCATCGCAGGGCGCGGTAAAGCTATCCGTGCGCTCAGCTCTGGCTCTGGCTTTGCATCTGTCCGCCGTCCTCTACCTTCACGGTGACCGATAGCGTTTCGCCCGGCGTGCCGATGCGCATGCCTGAAATCGGCGCGGCGTCGCGGTAGCAGAGGCCCGAGGCGATGCGGACGTAACGGGCATCCGGGCAGATCTCGTTGGCGGGATCGAAGCCGACCCAGCCGAGGCCGGGAATATGCGCCTCTGCCCAGGCATGGGTCGCCGCCTGTTCGATCTTTTCCTCCATCATCAAATAACCGGAGATGTAACGCGCCGGCACCTGCAGGGCGCGGGCGGCGGCAATGAAAATATGCGCATGGTCCTGACAGACGCCGCTCTTCCTCTCCAGCGCCTGCTCGGCCGTCGTCTCGGTATTGCTGGTGCCGGGCCTATAATCGACCGTTTCGTGGATCGCCGCCATCAGCGCATGCATGCGGGCAAGCTCATTATCGCCACCAACGCCCTTGATCAGTTCCTTCACCAGCTTGCCACCCTTGGTCAGCGGCGTGTCGCGCAGGAAGAGCCAAAGCGGGCAGAAGCCGGTATGCGGGCCTGTGACGCCGTTGTTGTCCCCCGTCTCGACCTCGCCTTCGGCGAGGATGCGCGTCATCTCCTGTTCGCCTTCCAGTGAGACCAGATTGACGTGATTGCCGTACTGGTCGTCATATTCGACCTCCGGCGTAGCGCCCTCGACCTTCAGGGCCCAGCCGAGTACTTTTTGAGTGGAGTTCGTCGGCGGCGTCAGCCGTAGCCGTTGCAGTGAGAACCGCGCCGGTTCGTCGTAGCGGTATTCGGTGAGGTGGCTGATCTTCAGTCTCATGTTGTTATCCGCTTATACATAGAACCGGTAGCCATCGGAAATTTCCGCGCCGAGCTTGTTATTGCGCGAGACGAAATCCTCCAGGAACTCGTGCAGGCCCTGATCCATGATATCCCGGATCGCCCTTGTCTGCAGTGTCTTGCGGATTGAATCCGCGGTATCGTGGGCGGGAAGCCGCTCCTCGTAATCCTGGGCGAGATAGCCGAGATTGCTGACGATCTTCTCGTAGCAATAGGCAAGCGAGCGCGGCATCTGGACATTGAGGGTCAGGAAGTCGGCGATGTTCATCGCCCGGTATTCGCCGTCATAGGCCCAGCTATAGGCGCGGTGCGCCGAGACCGAGCGCAGGATCGATTCCCACTGGACGTTGTCGAGAGAGGAACCGACTGATGAAACCGAGGGCAGCAGCACGTAATATTTCACGTCGAGAATGCGGCTGGTATTGTCGGCTCGCTCGATGAAGGTGCCGATGCGGGCAAAATTATAGAGCTCATTGCGCAGCGTCGAACCATGGAAGGCGCCGCGGATGAGGCCGGCGCGGCGCTTGATGACATCGATCACCTCTGGCATTTCGGCCGCCTTGACTCGCTTTTCGAGCAGCGACTTCAAGTCGATCCAGCATTCGTTGGTCGCTTCCCAGGTCTCCCGCGTCAGCGCCGTGCGCACCATACGGGCATTGTTGCGGCCGGAATCGATGCAAGACATGACGCTCGACGGATTGGTGCGATCGCGCAGGAGATAGTCGATCGCGTCGGCGTTGGTCAGCTTGTTGTGGCCTTCGTCATAAGCCTCGCGCACGCCCGCACTTTGTAGAACGCCATCCCAATTGTCATCGCCGGTGCTGCTGCGGGTCAGCGACATGCGTAATCCCGCATCGATCAGGCGGGCTATATTTTCGGCGCGCTCGATGTAGCGAAACATCCAGTAGAGGCCGTTTGCTGTTCTTCCGAGCATCAGTCCTCCAATACCCAAGTGTCTTTGGTGCCGCCGCCCTGGCTGGAATTGACCACCAGCGAGCCTTGCTTCAGCGCTACGCGGGTGAGCCCGCCCGGAATGATCTGCACCTTGTCGGATACAAGTACATAGGGGCGAAGGTCGACGTGGCGCGGAGCAATGCCCTTGTTGACGAGGATCGGCACGGTGGAGAGCGACAGCGTCGGCTGAGCGATGTAATTGTTCGGCTTGGCCTTCAGCTTCTCGGCGAAATCGGCGCGCTCCTTCTTCGATGCTGTCGGGCCAACCAGCATGCCGTAGCCGCCGGAGCCGTGTACCTCCTTGACGACGAGGTCTTCCAGGTGTTCCAGCACATATTTCAGGCTGTCGGCTTCCGAACAGCGCCAAGTCGGCACGTTTTCGAGCAGCGCCTTGCGGCCGGTATAGAATTCGACGATCTCGGGCATATAGGAATAGATCGCCTTGTCGTCACAAATGCCGGTGCCTGGCGCATTGGCGATGGTGATGTTGCCGGAGCGGTAGACATCCATGATGCCGGGAATACCGAGCGCGGAATCGGAGCGGAAGGTCAGGGGATCGAGGAAGTCGTCGTCGACCCGGCGGTAGAGCACGTCGATCGCCTCGTAACCGCGTGTCGTCCTCATCTTCACCTTGCCGTCGATGACGCGCAGATCCGCGCCCTCAACCAGTTCGACGCCCATCATGTCGGCGAGGAAGGAATGCTCGTAATAGGCGGAATTGTAAATGCCCGGCGTCAGCACGGCGACGCGCGGCTTGCCCTTGCAGCCGGGAGGGGCGAGCGAGGCGAGGCTCTGACGCAGCAGATAGGGATAATCCTCGACACGCTGCACCTTGTTCTCATGAAAGAGCTCAGGGAACATCTGCATCATGGTTTCCCGGTTTTCCAGCATGTAGCTGACACCGGAGGGCGTGCGGGCATTATCCTCCAGCACGTAAAACTGGTCCTCTCCGGTGCGTACGATGTCGGTGCCGACGATATGGGTATAGACGCCGCCGGGTGGCCGGAAGCCGATCATCTCGGGGATGAAGGTGACGTTGTTCTCGATCAGCTCGCGCGGGATGCGGCCGGCGCGGATAATCTCCTGCTTGTGGTAGATATCGTCCAGAAAGGCGTTCAGTGCGATCACCCGCTGCTCGATGCCCTGGGCGAGCTTGCGCCACTCGCGGGCGGAGATAATGCGGGGAATGATGTCGAAGGGGATGAGCTTTTCGGAACTGTCGGCATGGCCGTAGACCGCGAAGGTGATGCCTGTCTTCCGGAAGATGTTTTCCGCATCGCGGGACTTGGCAATCAGATGCGCCCGGTCTTGGCTGTTGTACCACTCGAAGTATTTTTCGTAAGGCGGGCGAGGACTTTCGTCCCCGGTAATCATTTCATCAAATGCCAAAAGCGCGGCTCCCCTTTTTGTTCATTTGAATACAACGCAAATGGCAATGCAAGAACCATGCGCAGTTCGAGCAAAAGATTTTGCGCTGCGGGAAATGGGTGAAAATCTGGGCATTTAAAGCGATGCGGTGCGGCGTGGCGGATGATCGACCTGCAGGCTTGCGCAAAATCTGAGCATGTGATCATTTTTCGTTCGGTCAAGGCGGTCGAATATGGTCATGTGCGCGAGGCTGGCCGCCCTTGGTGGTAAACCACCAGCTGGCAAAACTGCCATCGGCTCTCTGCGATCAGCGAAATTTCAGATAAGCATCAACGCTTCGCTTTTGACTGCAGTGGCCGGGTGGGGCTATCAGCACGGCGGACCCCTCTCTCCCGAGCCGCCCCATGTCCCTTGATCGCCTTGCCCCCGCCGTTTTCGTCCTCCTCTGGTCCACGGGCTGGGTGGTGGCGAAATACGCCTCGCTGCATTCCGAGCCCTTCACCTTTCTTTCGATACGTTACGCGCTGTCGGCGGCGGCATTCCTGGCGCTCTGCCTGGTGGTGCGGGCGCAATGGCCGAAAAGTCGGGCGACGGCGTTGCGCGCCATCTATTCCGGCTTCTTCCTGCATGGCTTCTATCTCGCCGGTCTCTGGTGGGCCATCGCCAATGGCGTGCCGGCCGGCATATCGGGCATCATCGCGGCGCTGCAGCCGCTGCTGACGGCAATGGCAGCTCCCTTCCTCATCGGCGAGCGGCTGCAGCAGGCGCAGAAACTCGGCCTTGCCCTTGGCTTTATCGGCATTGCCATTGCCATTTCGCCGAAGCTGCTCGGTCCGGCGACCGCCGATCTCACACATGCAGGCCTGCCGCTGGCGATCAACCTCGTCGCCATGGCGTCCGTCACCTACGGCACGCTCTATCAGAAGAAGCACCTGCAATCCGGCGACCTCAGAACCATCGCGACTTTGCAATATATCGGCGCGCTGATCCTCACCCTGCCGCTTTCGCTGATCTTCGAGCATCAGCACTTCGACGGCACCAAGCAGGCCTATGGCGCGCTCGCCTGGTCGGTCTTCGGTCTGTCGATGGGCGGCGTCGGGCTTCTGCTTCATCTGATCCGCCGCGGCCAGGTGTCGCGCGCCGCCTCGCTGATCTATCTGATGCCGCCAGCGGTCGCTCTCGAAGCCTTCATCGCCTTCGGAGAACCGCTGACCCTGCCGTTGATCGTCGGCACCGTGGTGGTCGTGACAGGCGTCTATCTCACGAACCGCAAGGCGTTCAGCGAGCATAGGCCTGCGGAGGCGTAGATAACAAAAAAGGCCGGAGATATCCCCGGCCTTTCCGTTTTTCAGTCGTTCAACGATCAGGCGCGTTCGCGGCGCTGGCCGCCGCCGTTGCGGGAGCCGGAGCCACCGCGACGATTGCCGCCGTTGCCGTCCCGGCGCGGTTCGCCGGCCTGGGCCTGCTGCGGGCCGCGGTCTTCGCCATGCTTGCGGGCCGGACGGCCATGGGCGTGGCGGCTGTTGCCGCGGTGATGGCCGCTCGGTTCGCCATTGGCGTGCGCAGGACGCTGCGGCTTTGCCGAGGGGCGGAAGTCGGAGGTCGAGGCCAGATCGTTGTCAGGACCGAGATTCGGGGCCGCTTCGCCGCGGCGCTGGCCACGGAAATCCTCATTGCGGCCGGTCGGGCGCTCCGGACGTGGACGACGCTCTTCGCCGCCGGCGCGGACTTCACTGCCTTCACCTTCGCGGCGCGGGCGGCGTTCCTGACGGCTGCCGCGATGCTCCGAACGGTTCTGGTCGCCGCGGCCTTCGCCGCGACCCTGACCTTCGCGACCCTGGCCGCCATTGCGATTGCGGTTGTTGCCGTTGCCGTTGGCGCGACGGGGCGCGCCGTTCATGTTTGCCGGAGCTTCACCGCTTGCGACAGTGATGTCGATGCCCATCAGGCGCTCGATATCACGCAGCAGCCTGGCTTCATCGGGAGCGCAGAAGGCGATGGCGATGCCGTCGCGGCCGGCGCGCGCGGTGCGGCCGATGCGATGGACATAGGCGTCAGGCACTTCAGGCAGATCGTAATTGTAGACGTGGCTGACAGCCGGGATGTCGATGCCGCGGGCGGCGACGTCGGTGGCGATCAGCGTCTTGACGCTGCCGTCGCGGAAAGCCTTCAGCGCCCGCTCGCGCTGACCCTGGCTCTTGTTGCCGTGGATCGAAGCGACGGAGTAGCCGATGTTTTCGAGATGCTTCATCAGCTTCTCGGCACCATGCTTGGTGCGCAGGAAGACCATGGCGCGGCCATCAGGGTTTTCGGTCAGCGACTTGCGGAGCAGTTCCGTCTTGTCGTTTTTGCCGGCGACGAAATGGACGTACTGCTCGACCTTGTCGGCAGCCTTGCCCGGGGGCGTGACTTCGACCTTGACGGGATCGACGAGATATTCGCCGGCAAGATCGGCAATCGCCTTCGGCATGGTGGCCGAGAAGAGCATGGTCTGGCGCTTCTTCGGCACCATCTTGGCGATCTTGCGCAGATCATGCACGAAGCCGAGGTCGAGCATCTGGTCGGCTTCGTCGAGCACGAGATAACGAACCGCAGTCAGCGTGATCGCGCGGCGATTGACGAGGTCGAGCAGGCGGCCCGGTGTGGCGACGAGGATGTCGGTGCCTTTTTCGAGCTGAAGCTGCTGCTTGTTGATCGAAACGCCGCCAACGACGACATTGATGCGCAGCGGCGACTTGCGGATGAACTTCTTCAGGCTCTCGGCGATCTGGTTCACCAGTTCGCGGGTCGGGGCGAGAATCAGCGTCCGCGTCGTGCGGTTGTCGGGACGCCGTTCATCGGCGAGTAGCTTTTCGATCAGCGGCAGGCCGAAAGCGGCCGTCTTGCCGGTGCCGGTCTGGGCAAGGCCGATCAGGTCGCGGCCTTCGAGGAGGAGAGGAATTGAATGTTCCTGGATCGGCGTCGGCGTTTCGATGCCGAGCTGGAACAAAGTAGCGACGATCGGCTTGGAGACACCAAGCGATTCAAAATTAGTCAAGGCAAAACCTTTCGGGGCGCCACAACGACTATCGCCGGAACGCACCATGCGATCCGGTTTCATTCTGGCGTCAAGAACCCCGCGTGAAGTGGGAACTTGTGAGTTGGAAAAAGCTTTCCAGCGCTTCTGGCCGCTCATGGGGAGTGCGGCACTCTAACGAAATGCGCTTTTGTCCCTTCTTCCTGCATCTGTATTTTTCAGCAGGGGCACGCTCACGCGGCGGCCGGAAGGGTGAAAGCTGACCCGCATTTGGGCTAGTTCGCGTGGAAAGTCAAGTGCAGTGCACAAGAAAGCCTCAGCCCGGGTCAGCTGAGGGCATGAAGAGGACGAAGCTTTGCGATGCTATCTCTGCGCCGTTGACGATGATGGTAATGCGATGTTCGCCGGGATAATAGCGCCGCGTGGTGATCGGCCGCATGGCGTGGCGGCGCTCAATCGCGTGGCTTTGCCCGGGAGCAAGCATTATCGTCTTGCACTTGAAGACCTTGGGTGAGAGCGAACCGTCGCCCTTCATATGGTGGATGGCATAGTCGATCATCAGCGATTGAGTGATCTCGCCGGCATTCGTCACCCGGATTTCGAAATCCAGTCCTGCACCGAACATCACCTCTACATTCTGGATCCGCAGTTCGCATTCGAGCGAAGCGGCCACGCCGAAGCCGAAATTGGCGAGCGCCTGCGCGTGGCCCTTCTTCAGAAGCGTGCGCGAGGCGTGTTTCAGCAGCCAGCGGCGTTCGGGTGAAGCGCCGTCGATATGGCCGGCGATGAAGGCGGCGACCAGATCCGGGTGATCCTTGGCGACGTCGTTCAGGCTGTTGGCCACGGAGCGGCGCACATATTCCTCCGGATCATCCATCAGCGCGGTCAGGATGGGCAGGATCGGCGCCGGATCCTGCACGAGCTGCGGCAGGCGCATCGCCCAGGGCAGGCGCGGCCGCGTTCCCTCGCTCGCCAGCCGGCGCACATGCTGATCGGGATCGTCGACCCAGCCGGAAATGATCGCCAGCGCGCGCTGCTGGTCACGGTGGATAAAGGGGCGGATGCCGTATTCGGCCGTGAAATGCGGCGTCAGCGCCTTCAGGAGATCGAGACCGAGATCGAAATGATCGGGGCCGCGTGCGGCGATGAACTGATTGACCGGCAGCAGCATCCAGCCGGAGAGCCCCGGCCTGTCGGCGGCGGGCAGGCTCGCCTTGAGCATGGCTGCAGCCTCTCGGAAATCACCGGGAAGGGTGGCAAACAGCGCGTCGCGGATCAGAGCCGAGCGCTCCATCAGCTCCAGCGCGGTGAGGCCCTCGGTCGCCAGGGTCACGAAGCGGTTTTTATCGAAAGTCGGCGCGTTGCCGGAAATGCGATCGGCCATATCGCCGACCAATGCCTCATGCAGCAGGTTCTTGAGCGGTTCCGGCATGCTGGTCCTTCCTCTCTATGCGACCGCCGCATGCGGCCCGCATGAGGGCAGCATGGTCTGCGTGGTGCGAGCTTTAGCGTATCGGTGCCGTCGATTTCCTTGGAATGAGGGTTGGGGCCGAGATCCGAATACGCTCGTCGGCAGAGCTGTTGTCACCGGCAAGAAGATCAAGGGCGTTTGATGCAATTTGCTCAAACGGCACCCGCAACGTCGTGAGCGGCGTGGGGAGGTGGCTGACAATCGGAATGTCATTATAGCCTACGATCGAGATGTCCTGCGGCACGGAAAGGCCAAGTTTCGTCAGTCCCGACAAGGCGCCGATGGCGGTATTGTCGTTGACGGCGAAAATAGCGGTTGGGCGCGGACTAAGATGCATCAGTGTCTCGACGGCTACCGCACCGGACTCGATGCCGAATGTCGAGGGAATGATGTATGAGGGGTCTGCCTTCAATCCAGCTTCTTCCAGGGCGTGGCGGAAACCCTCCACTCGGCCCCGCGAACTGGAGGCATAGGATGGACCGGCGATGACGCCAATTCTGCGATGGCCGAGATCGAGGAGGTGGCGGGCGGCGAGGTACCCACCGAGCCTGTCATCGCCGACCGACGAGAGGCTGTGGCCATCCGTCCGGAGTGCGAGGACATAAGGAATACCGCGTTTTGCCAGCTCGTCCGGAAAGTCATCGTCTTCCCGCGCTGTCGAAAGAATCAGACCATCGACACCGCGTTTCAGCAGAGACCCGGCCGCAAGCCGGTCTGCCTTTGGCTTGTCGTCGGTCGTTGCGACAATCGCGAAGCGGCCACTACGGCTGCAGGCCTTGGCCAGTGCTTCATAAAGCATGGCCATGACCGTATCCGTCAGCCTGGGCACGATCACCCCGATTGTCATCGTGTTGCCGCGCCTGAGGCTCGCTGCGGAAACATCCCGAACGTATCCGAGCTCTTCGGCAACCTTGCGCACGCGCCGCGCGGTCTCGCTGTCGGAGCGGGGAAGCCTCTCGTCCAGTATGCGGGACACGGTAGATTTGGAGACACCGGCTGCGGCAGCGACGCCGTGAATAGTGACGCGGGTCTGTCCCGGAACTTCATCCGTCTTTGAATTCATTGAGCCTTTTCCATTCGAGTCGGCAATCGGCCGTCGCCATTCTGAGCATGCACCAAAAAAGATATTGACTCCAGAGAATTCGAGAACGATAGTGGGAACGTTCCCGTAAACGATCCTATATCGGTCGCGAATGCACCGCGATCGCACGAAGGAGGAGACCAATATGCAACCGATGGATATGCGCGGGCTGAGCCCGGCCCCCGTTACCGCTTTCACCCGCGACGGTGAAGTTGATCACAAAGCCAACGCCAAACTCGCCAAATGGCTGGTCTCGATGGAAGGCGTCAAAAGCCTCGTCATCCTCGGTCATGCCGGTGAGGGCACCTTCCTCACGGAAGAGGAGCGCCTCGCTCTCATCCGCACTTATGTTGAAGCAGTCGACGGTGCCGTTCCGATCATTGCCGGGATTACCGGTGAAGGCACGAGGGTCGCCGCTGAAGAGGCCAGGAAATGCAAGGCTGCTGGGGCTACCGGCGCGCTCGTCTATCCCAACCACGGCTGGCTGCGTTTCGGCTTTCAGAAGGGAGCGCCTCAGGATCGCTACAAGGCAATCTGGCAGGAGTCTGGCCTCCAGTGCATCCTGTTCCAGTATCCCGACGCCACCAAGGCATCATACGATCTGGATACACAGCTTGCGATTGCCACCCAGGAAGGCGTCGTCGCTACCAAGAACGGCGTGCGAAATATGAAGCGCTGGTATGTCGAAATTCCGGAGCTGAAGAAAGCCAATCCAAAGCTGCAAGTTCTGAGCTGCCACGATGAATGGCTGCTGCCAACCATGTTCGATGTCGACGGTCTGCTCGTCGGTTATGGCAATATCGCGCCCGAGCTGCTGATCGACCTGATCAAAGCCGGCAAGGCACAGGACTATCCGGAAGCGCGCAAGGTCTTCGAACGCCTTCTTCCGGTGACGCGTGCCGTCTATCACCGTGGCTCTCACATGGAAGGCACCGTGGCCCTGAAACTCGGCCTTGTCCACCGCGGTATCCTTGATCACGCCACGATCCGCGAGCCGCTGAAGAACCTTGGCGAAAAGGCCGAAGCAGAGATCTTTGCTGCCTTCGACGCCGCCGGTATCGGTCGCGTTGACCAGTTGCTGGCAGCCGAGTGACCTCTTTGACGCCCCTGCGCAGGTCGCAGGGGCGCATTCCCAAGGGAGGAGGAAACCATGGAAACCCGCCGCAGACTTGAACGTCTTTGAAGGCCATTGCTCTGACGGGACGAACTGACGCGCAGTAGCAACCATCGAGCAGGAGCGCCCCTGGCCGGGAGAGTGGTAGTCCACGGGGCGAGAAGGAGGAACCAATGAATGTCATACAGCCTATGCCGGCTGAGACGGCGAATGCCGCTGATCCTCAGGCCGAAATCAGCGCTCGTCTGGAGCGCCTTCCCATCACCCGCGAGGTATTCTGGGCGCGCAATATCGTCGGCGCCGCAACGTTCTTCGACGGCTACACGGTCATCGCCATTGCTTATGCCATGCCCGTCCTCGTCCGCGAGTGGGGCCTGACTCCCTCACAGACCGGCATGATCCTGTCGATTGGCTATCTGGGGCAGTTGATCGGTGCGATCCTGTTTGGCTGGCTTGCCGAGAAGGTCGGCCGGCTGAAAGTTCTTCTGTTCACGATCCTGCTCTTCGTCAGCATGGATGTCGCATGCCTGTTTGCCGCCGGGGCCGGCATGATGATGGCCTTCCGTTTCGTCCAGGGGATCGGCACGGGCGGCGAGGTTCCGGTCGCCAGCGCCTATATCAACGAGTTGATCGGATCGAAGGGGCGCGGCAAGTTCTTCCTCCTCTATGAGGTCATGTTCCTGCTGGGCCTCGTCGGCGCCGGGCTGATCGGCTACTTCATGGTACCGGTTTACGGCTGGAAGGCGATGTTCGTCGTCGGTCTCGTTCCCGCAATCATCATGATTCCTCTGCGCTGGTTCCTGAAGGAATCACCGCGTTGGCTAGCTGCCAACGGCCGCTATGGCGAAGCAAACGCTATCGTCACCCGCATGGAAGAAAGTGCTCGTGCAGCCGGCAAGGAATTGCCCGAACCGAAGCTCCTCCAAGCGCCGGTCCACCGCAAGTCGGACTGGCGCGAGCTCTTCCAGGGCGTCTACTTGAAGCGGACGCTTTCCATCTGGGCAATGTGGTTCACTGCCTATACGGTCGCCAACGGTACGATCACCTGGCTGCCGACCCTGTATCGACAGGTCTTCAACCTCCCGCTTCAAACCAGCATCTTCTATGGGTTCCTGACATCAGTCGGAGGCGTCATCGCCGCTGTCATCTGCGCGCTGCTCATCGACAAGGTGGGACGCAAACGCTGGTACACGGGGGCGCTGCTTCTCGCTCCCGTGCCGCTGCTGGCTCTCGCATGGCTCGGCGCGACCTCTCCCATCCAGGTTTTGGTTCTAGCCGGCCTCGCTTATGCGATCGTCCAGACCGTCACATTCTCCCTTTACCTGTACTCGGCAGAGATCTACCCGACGCGCCTGAGGGCATTGGGAACCGGAACCGGCAGTGCCTGGCTTCGCCTGGGATCGTCGACCGGCCCGATCATCGTCGGCACGGTGATGTCTTCCATGGGCATTCAGTATGTCTTTGCGAGCTTCGCAGCCATTCTGATCGTCGGTGCAATCATCACGATGTTGTTTGCGGTAGAAACCAAGGATCGCGTGCTGGAGGAGCTTTCTCCGTAACGGTTGAAAATACGGTCTGATCGGCTTGATCTGGCGGATGAAAATCCGCCAGTTTCATTTGGTCGTTGGTGAGGGCACTCGGTCGGCACCGCCGGGAGGTCAAGCGCCGCCGGATGCGGTTTGCGCTATCGCTGGCAGACTTTAACGCGATAGGGATTGCCCCAATCATCGTGCAACCATTCGAAGTGGCAATAGTCTGGCCGGTAGTAGGTCCGGTAGACGGGATAGGGGCGGTAAGCCGGATAGGCGGGATAGACCGGGTAGGCGGGACGGGCGGCCTCCGACAGCAGAGCGCCGCCGACGACGCCGGCTGCAAGGCCGCCCCAGAAGGCATCGCGTGGACGGGCATCGGCGGTGGTGGCGGTAGCGAGCGAGGCGCCGGCAAAGGTCAGGGCGATCAGGCCCGTCGCCATGGTCTTATGAAGAACGGACATGGTATTTTCCTTTCATGGGCATGGCTTCCATAAAGCCATGCCGAGACTTGGCCCGGATCGCGGCAGCGCAATGGCCGCGCAAGCCGTTTCGGCATTAAATTTTCGTCATGATTTCAACGGATCCCAACGTCGAAAGGAATTATTGCCGGCGTCCTTTCAGTCTCGTGCAAGCCGGAGCTGGTCATCTCGAATTATCTTCAGCCTCGTGAGCCGGCTCGTAAAATTCCGCTGTCGAAATTTATGGTTAAAACCTTGTTAAAAGCCTTGGCGTTATAGTTTTTGTAGTCGATATTTCGTTCATTGCGGGAGCGATATTTTTGAAATCAGCCGGGGAACTTCTGGAGTTGGCTTGCCGCCGGATCGCTGATCTGGATACCCCGGCCTATGTCAAGAACAGCGAGCTGCGCTACATCGCTGTCAACGAGGCCTATGCCCGTTTTCTAGGCCGCGAGATCTCCGATTTCATCGGTAGGCGCAGCCGCGAGCTTCTTGACCGTCCCGAGGAAGAGGATCGTGAGGACAAGGAACGCCGTGCGCTGGTGTTCGGCACAGAGGAAAACGCCATCTGCTTTGATGCGGCGGGCCTCAGCCATGAACGCATACAGATAGAAAGCTTTTCGCCATCGGCCGACCGGGCTTATGTGCTCGGCATTTTCGAAGTGCGAGAGCCGCCGCGCCGCGCCGTTGACGATAGCGACGTCGCCGCCGATTTCGCCCGCGTGCGCGAGGCGCTGGAACAGCACGACCATCCGATCGGCATCTTTGCTGGGGATGGCCGGCCGCTGGTCGTCAACGCCGCCTATCGCAACGGCGCAAAACCTGCGGCTATCAGCGAAACGGCCTGGCACGAGAGCGTCAATGAGCTCGACCTGCTGCGGACCATCCTGGAGGACCTCCCGGTCGCTGCCTTCGTGCGCGATGAGAAGCATCGCCTCGTCTATGCCAATCAATATTACGAAACCTTCAGCGGCCATAACCGTTCTCGGGTCCTCGGGATGACCGAACACGAAATGTTCGGTCCGGACGGCGGCGAGGCGATCTACCAGGAAAACCTGCTGGCGTTGGAGGGAGGCACGTCGAAGGAAATCGAAAGCCTGCTGCCGAGCAAGGACGGCCATATCTATTCCGTCCTTTCGCGCGTCAATCGCGTCGTGACGGCGGATGGACGGCCCTATGTCGTCGGCTCTTTTTCGGACATCTCGCCACTCAAGGAACGAGAGAAGGCGCTGATCGAAGCGCAGAAACACAAAGAGTTGCTGCACCGGGACATCGAGAATATCCTGCGCTCGCTGCCAGTCGGCGTGCTGATCCTCGATAACGACCACCGGATCCTCTACGTCAACGACGAGTTCTACGGCATCTGGGAGCTGCCACTCGACGATCCATTCGACGGCCGCCCCTTCATCGACGTCATCCGCCGCAATTATGAGCTCGGTCGTTACGACGGCACGCAGACGCCCGAGGAGATCTACGATTTCCGCAAGCACCTGTTCGAGACCGAGGAGCCCGAGCCGATCGAGCTCGGCTGGGCGGGCGGCAAATCCGTCATCTTCGATAGCCGCCGTATCTCGAATGACCGAATCCTGCTCACCTATGCCGACATCACGGCCGTGCGTGAGCGGGAAAAGGAGATCCACGAGACCCGCGCTGCGCTGGAGCGGCTCGGCGAAATGATGCGCGATGCGACACACGCCATGCCGCAGGGCCTCGCCATCGTTCAGGACGGCATCATCAGGATGTCCAACGAGGCGCTTTCTGACATCCTGCAGATTCCGGCCACCTATCTCGAGCGTGGCGAGGGTTGGATTGGCATGTTCGAATATTGCGCGGCGCGTGGCGATTTCCACGATGCGGCGGCTGAAACCCTGCAGGGTTGGCGCGACAATATCGCGGCCAGGTTGCCGATCTCCACGGCCTTTCACGTCGGCGGCGAGCGCTGGGTGAACATGGATGCGACCGTCAGCCGGGGACAGCATTGGGTGGCGCTTTTTACTGACGTCACCGAACTCAAGAGCCGCGAAGAGGAACTACGCCAGCTGCTGTCGCGCGCCGAAGCCGCCGATCGCGCCAAATCCGAATTCCTTGCCAATATGAGCCATGAGATCCGCACGCCGATGAACGGCGTGCTTGGGATGGCGGAACTGCTTGCCAAGACCAATCTCGATACCCGCCAGAAGACATTCGTCGACATCATCGTCAAATCCGGCAATGCGCTGCTGACGATCATCAACGACATCCTCGACTTTTCGAAGATCGATGCCGGGCAGATGAAACTGCGCAAAGCCGCCTTCGACATCACCGAAGCGGTAGAGGACGTGGCGACACTGTTGTCTTCACACGCCGCCGAGAAGAACATCGAGCTCCTGGTGCGGGCCGCACCCGATCTGCCCGCCGCCGTCATCGGCGACGCCGGGCGTTTCCGTCAGATCGTCACTAATCTCGTCGGCAACGCCGTCAAGTTCACTGAGCGCGGCCATGTCTTCGTCGATGTCGGTTTCGAGACAGCTGCCGGCGGCGAGATCATGGCGAGCATCCGTATCGAGGATACCGGTATCGGCATTCCGCCGGAGAAGCTCGAATCCGTCTTCGACAAGTTCTCGCAGGTGGATGCCTCATCGACCCGGCGGCATGAGGGTACCGGCCTGGGTCTTGCGATCACCGCCGGGCTCGTCGACCTCTTCGGCGGTTATCTCAACGTCGACAGCGAATGGGGCAAGGGTTCGGTCTTCACCGTCAATCTGCCGTTTGCGGTCGCGGCCGCCCGCCTTGAGCCGAAGCCGTTGCCGATCAACGTGCAGGGTGCGCGCATCCTCGTCGTCGACGACAATGAAGTGAATCGGCGAATCCTGACCGAGCAATTGTCTCTTTGGGGCTTTGACGGCGTGGCCGCCGAGGGTGGCGGTACCGGTCTTGCGATCCTGGAGGCGGCTGCCGATCTTGGCGTCACCGTCGATGCCGTCGTGCTCGATTATCACATGCCCGATATGAACGGTGCCGATGTCGCGCGCAGGCTACGAGCCGATCCCCGCTTCGTCGAACTGCCGATCATCTTCCTGACGTCGATGGATATTTCGGGCACGGAGAAGGAATTCGCGGCGCTGAACGGCCATGCGCATCTGATGAAACCGGCGCGCGCCAACGTGCTGCGCAACACCGTCGTCGAGGTGGTGCGCGCCAGCCGCGTCAAACAGGCCTCCGAGGCCGAGATCGCCCGGCTGCAGACGGAAGCGGCCGTGCCCGCGCCCGCACTCGTGCCGCAGAAGCGGGCTGCTGAATTCGTCGACGTGCTCGTCGCCGAGGACAACGAGGTCAACCAGATCGTCTTCACACAGATCCTGCAAGGCACGGGTCTTTCCTTCCTCGTCGTCGACAATGGCGAGGAAGCGGTCGCCGCCTGGGAGCGGTATACGCCGCGCATCATCATGATGGACGTCTCGATGCCCGTCATGAACGGTCATCAGGCGACCCAGACGATCCGCGAACGGGAAAAGGGGCAGGGCCACCGAGTGCCGATCATCGGCGTCACCGCCCATGCGCTCGAAAGCGACCGCGAGCTCTGCCTCGATGCCGGCATGGACGATTACATGTCGAAGCCGATCAGCCCCGAGCTGCTTGAGGAAAAAATCCGCCAGTGGCTCGGAACAAGCGAGCAGCAGCCGGAGCGCACTACAGCGCCGCGCATCTTTTAAGACGCGAAAAGGACGCTGTAGCACTTTGAATGGCTACTGATCTGCACGCTGATCGGGTGATGCCTTGATGCCGCAGAGCATTTCGCGCTTGCCGGCAAAGCCCTTGCGGCGCTCGACGGCGAAGCCCGCGGCGATGAGGTTGCGGCGCACGAAGCCGGCCGCCGCATAGGTGGCGAAAGTGCCGCCCGCTGCGCTTTTCTCACAGACGAGCCGCATCAACTGCTCCGACCACATATCGCTGTTGCGCGACGGAGCGAAGCCGTCGAGATACCAGGCGTCGAAGCCGGGCTTGGCTGCCGCGACGCCGTCCAAGGCATGGCCGCAGACGACGCTGAGCGTCGTCTGACCATCGAGATCGAGCGAGATGGTATCCGTGGGTGTTTGCGGCCACGTCGCCGTCAGCGCCTCGCGTTCGGCATCGATCTCCGGCCAGTGCGACAGCGCCCGGCCGATTTCTTCGCTGCGCATCGGGTGGAGTTCGAAGGAGATGAAATGCAGGTGCTGGCTGTCTGCACGGTGGAGTTTCCATTGCCGCCAGGTTTCGGCGAAGTTCAGGCCGGTGCCGAAGCCGAGTTCTCCGATCAGGAATTTCTGCCGCCCGTTCCAGCGCTCCGGCAGGCCATTGCCGGCGAGAAAAACATGGCCGCATTCCAGCCGCCCATCGGTCTGGCAATAAAAATGATCGCCAAAGGCTGTGGAATAGGGCATATCGCCGTCGCGCCATTCGAGCGGCTGCGGCGCGCCCGCGCCAATCTGATCGGGGTTCACATCTGTCATGGAAAAAGCCGATAGTCCTGCGCCGGTCTCAGGTCAATCGTCCTACGAATTGCTGATCGTCGGCGGCGGCATCATGGGTCTCTGGGCGGCCGTCCATGCCGAGCGCCGGGGCATCCGTACTCTTGTTACTGACGCCGGCAGATTGGGCGAAGGTGCAAGCGGCGGCTTGCTTGGCGCGCTGATGCCGCATATGCCGGACCGGTGGTCTGAGAAGAAGCAGTTCCAGTTCGATGCACTGGTCTCGCTCGAAGCTGAGATCGCCGCGCTTGAAGCCGAAACGGGGCTTTCCGCCGGTTATACCAGGTCCGGGCGGGTGATCCCGCTGCCGAAGCCGCATCTCAACAAAATAGCGCTCGGTCACTCCCGGGATGCCGAACGCCATTGGCGGGCGGGCGACCGCCGTTTCTACTGGCATGTGCTCGACAGGCCTGATGTGGACGGCTGGATCGAGGCGTCTGTCGGCGAGAGTGGCTTCGTGCACGACACGCTCGCTGCCCGCGTGGCGCCGCGCTCGCTGATTGCGGTGCTCGTCGCTTTCCTGCGGCGAGCAGGGCATGTGCGAATTGGAGAGCATGCCGGGATCGCCGATCTCGATCCCGATCGCGGCACGGCCGAAATAAACGGTGAAACCATCGCTTTCGGTCACTGCATCCTGGCTGCCGGTCATCAATCCTTTCCGTTGTTGCAAGGCCTGACGGCGGGGCTGAAACAACCGCTTGGCCAGCCGGTCAAGGGGCAGGCAGCGCTATTGAAAGCCGATATCGACCCGGCGCTGCCGACGATCTTCTTCGACGGGCTCTATGTCGTCGCGCACGAGGGCGGGCACGCGGCAATCGGCAGCACCAGCGAGAACCGTTTTGAGGATCCCACCTCGACCGACGCCCAGCTCGACGTGCTGATCGAGGCGGCGCGCGGCATCGTGCCGACGCTTCGCGATGCCCCCGTTGTCGAGCGTTGGGCGGGGCTTCGCCCGAAGGCGATCGACCGAGATCCAATGATCGGCCGCCATCCCGATCACCGGCGCCTGATCGCGCTGACCGGCGGCTTCAAGGTCAGCTTCGGGCTCGCCCACAGGCTGGCGGAGGCGACGATATGTATCGCAGGCGATACAGACTGCGGATTTTTGCTGCCGGAAAGCTTCGCTATTTCAAGCCACATCGCGGTGGCTTCACGTTAAACGTGAATTCGGCGCCGCTGCGTTTCGTTATTCTGTCATGCAAATCACCTATCTGCTTGCGCATTGACGGCGCCGGATCTGGACGGCGCTCATTTCCTTGATGGAGGAAATTGCATGCGCTATGCCATTTGCTTCACGCCCCCGGCGAGCGACCCGCTGTCGCTCGTGGCCGCCAATTGGCTTGGCCGAAATGTGTTTTCGGGCGATATGATGGAGCCTCCGGCAGTTCGTGGCCTCGGCATTCACGAGATCGCCTTCCATACCGCCGTGCCCCGGCGCTACGGTTTTCACGGCGTTTTGAAGGCGCCGTTTCATCTGTCCCACGACATGTCCGAATCGCAACTCCTGCGCGATTTGATGCGTTTTTCCGGGACTTTCGTTCCCTTCCAGATTCCGCGTATCGAAGTCGCCCGGCTCGGCAATTTCTACAGCCTGCTGCCGAGTGTTCCCTGCGAGCAGATCCAGTATCTTGCCTCGGCGCTGGTGCAGGAATTCGATCGTTTCCGCGCACCGCTCAGCGAGGCCGAGATTGAACGCAGCGATCCGGACGGGCTGTCGGCGACGCAATTTGCCAATCTGCATCGCTGGGGCAATCCCTATGTGATGGAGGAGTTCCGCTTTCATATGCCGGTGACGGGCCCCGTCAACATGATCGATATGCCGCGCATCGAGCCGGTGCTGCGGACGATCTTCGAGCCTGTCCTGAGCGAGCCTGTCACGGTTTCGAACGTGGCGCTGATGATCGAGGAGGGCACGGGCGGCCCTTTCCGCGTTCATTCGCTGCATCCGATGGGTAAGGTCAGCGCGCGCAGGATCGCCTAAGGATGCCGATGAGCTAAGGCCTTGCGCTGCCAAGACAAAATCTGGTCGAGCAGTTTCCGTCTCGACATTCCGGCTGCGGATGCTACCGTTCCCCGTCTTTTCAGAAGGTGATTTGATGGTATCCGAGACTTATCCGCGCAATCTCGTCGGTTACGGGCGTCTGACGCCCGATCCGAAATGGCCGGACGAGGCACGCATCGCCGTGCAGTTCGTCATCAACTACGAAGAAGGCGGCGAAAGCTCGATCCTCGACGGCGATGCGGCTTCCGAAAACCTGCTGTCGGAGATCGTCGGCGCGGCCGCCTGGCCAGGACAGCGCAACCTCAACATGGAATCGATCTACGAGTATGGTTCGCGTGCCGGCTTCTGGCGGCTCTGGCGAATGTTCACCGATCTCAAGGTGCAGGCGACCGTCTACGGCGTGACGCTGGCGATGGCCCGCAACCCCGAGGCCGTTGCCGCGATGAAGGAGGCCGGCTGGGAGATCGCCAGCCACGGCTACCGCTGGCTGGAATACAAGGATTTTCCCGAGGATCTGGAGCGCAAGCATATCCTCGAAGCCGTGCGACTGCACACCGAACTCACCGGCGAGCGGCCCTACGGCATGTACCAGGGCAAGCCTTCCGACAATACGCTTCGACTGGTGCAGGAGGAGGGCGGTTTCCTCTATTCCTCCGATTCCTATGCCGACGACCTGCCTTACTGGGTGAAGGGCGTCGACGGGAAACCCTTCCTGATCATCCCCTATACACTCGAAACCAACGACATGCGTTTTGCAACGCCGCAGGGCTTCAACGCCGGCGATCAGTTCTTCACCTATCTGAAAGACGCCTTCGACACGCTTTATGAGGAAGGCAAGGCCGGCAGCCCGAAGATGATGTCGGTCGGCCTGCATTGCCGCCTCGTCGGACGTCCCGGCCGGGCAGCGGCGCTGAAACGCTTCATCGAATATGTGCTGAAGCACGACAATGTCTGGATTCCACGCCGCATCGAGATCGCCGAGCATTGGCACAAGCACCATCAGCCGGAAGCGCTCTGATGGTGTCGCGCGAGGATTTCGTCTCCCGCTTCGGCGGCGTCTTTGAACATTCGCCTTTCATCGCCGAGCGCGCCTATGACGCTGGCCACGTGACGGGGCCGCTGACGGCGGCCGGCGTGCATGCGGCCCTTGCCGCCGTCTTCCGGACGGCAAGCCCACAGGAGCGCCTCGGTGTGCTCCGCGCCCATCCAGATCTTGCCGGGCGCCTCGCAATATCAGGCGAACTCACCGAAGACAGCCGGAAGGAACAGTCCGGCGCCGGTCTCGATCGCCTGAGCCCGGCCGAACATGCCCGCTTCACCGAACTCAATTCGTCCTATGTCGAAAAATTCGGCTTTCCCTTCATCATCGCCGTCAAGGGACTTGGCAAGGACGACATCCTGTCGGCCTTCGAAACACGCATCGGCAACGGGCAGGACGAGGAATTCGCGACCGCAACGGCGCAGGTCGAAAAGATCGCGCTGCTGCGCCTCACATCGATGCTGCCGGAGGCTGAATGAGCGAGCGGCGCGCTGTCGATTATCTCAACGATATGCAAGAGGCGGCATCCGATGCGCTGCTCTTTGTTGGAGGAATGGATGGGGAGGCGTTCGCCGGGGATAAACTGATCTTCAAGGCGGTTGCCTTCTGCCATTTCACCATCGGGGTGGCGGCATCCCGTCTGCTGGTGACATATCCGGCATTTGCAACCGAGCATCCCGATTTGCCGTGGACGAAAATCTGCGGGACGGGCAACCGAATCCTCGACGACGTCTTCGATCTCGATCCCTCCGACATCTGGGAGGCGACGCAGCGCACGCTGCCGGAGCTTCTTGCCGCGATCGATGGCGTCCGCAACTGGCATGCCCAAGGCGAGTAAGGTAATTGACTGAGCTTCTCGACGTCCGCCCGCTCACCAGATCCGTCTTTGCTCCCTTCGGTGAGGTGATCGAAGCCGATCCGGCCTCGATGCGGCTCATCAATGGTGGCACGACGGAGCGTTTTCATGCGCTGGCCGCCACTGAGGCGACGGGTGAGGGCGCACGCGTCATCATCAACCTCTTTCGTGGCCAGCCGCGCAGTTTCCCCTATGACGTCGGCATGATGGAGCGCCATCCCTTCGGCAGCCAGAGTTTCTCGCCGGTCTCGGGTCGTCCCTTTCTCGTCATCGTCTCCGAGGATGAGAACGGCCGCCCGGGCAGGCCGCAGGTGTTTCTCGCGCGCGGCGACCAGGGTGTGAACTACCGCCGCAATGTCTGGCATCATCCGCTGATGGCGCTCGAGCAAGCCTCAGATTTCCTGGTCGTCGACCGCGACGGGCCGGGCAATAATCTGGAAGAATACTTCTTCGAAACCCCTTTCACGATCAACGAGCCAGACCCATGACCGGACTGACCACGCATGTTCTCGACACCGCCCTCGGCAAGCCCGCCGAGGGCCTGAGGATCGATCTTTTCCAGCTCGACGGCGAGATCCGCAGACATCTGAAGACGGTCGAGACCAATGCCGACGGCCGGGTTGATGGCGGCCCCATCCTCGTTGGTGAAAGTTTCCGTGCCGGCATCTATGAACTGGTCTTCCACGCCGGCGATTATCTGAGGGCCAGCGGCACGCCGCT
Source organism: Rhizobium sp. 01N447_2 (assembly GCF_056399245.1). Classification (NCBI taxonomy): domain Bacteria; kingdom Pseudomonadati; phylum Pseudomonadota; class Alphaproteobacteria; order Hyphomicrobiales; family Rhizobiaceae; genus Rhizobium; species Rhizobium sp. 01N447_2. The sequence goes on along the minus strand of NZ_JBFTQY010000014.1, from coordinate 32,019 downwards.
GCCGCATCCCGCCTTCCTCGATCTCGTGCCGATCCGCTTCGGTATTGCCGACGTCGCGGCGCACTACCATGTGCCGTTACTGATATCGCCTTATGGCTATTCCACCTACCGAGGGAGCTAAAAAATGCGGTTTGCGGCAATTGCCGATATCCACGGAAACCATCTGGCGCTCGAGGCCGTGCTTGTGGATATTCGTGAGCAGGGGATCGATGAGATCGTCAATCTCGGTGATTTCTTCAGCGGCCCGCTCGAGGCCGGCAAGACGGCAGACTTGCTGATGCCGCTCGGCCTGACCTCGGTCCGTGGTAATCACGACCGCTACCTGATCGAACAGGACCCGGCGGCAATGCATGCTTCGGATGCCGCCGCTTACGGTCAATTGTCGTCGTCTCATCTCAATTGGATACGAAGCCTGCCGTTCGATACCGTCTATCGCGGCGAGATCTATCTCTGCCACGCAACGCCGAAGGACGACAATCTCTACTGGCTGGAATCGGTCTCGCCGGAGGGCTTCGTCTTCCTGAAGCCGATCGAAGCGATCGCGGCACTGGCCGAAGGCATCGACCTGCCGCTGATCCTCTCCGGCCACAGTCACATTCCCCGCGCTGTCCGGCTTTCCGACGGCCGCCTCATCGTCAATCCCGGCAGCGTCGGCTGCCAGGCCTATGACGACGAGCTGCCCTATTACCACAAGGTGGAAGCCGGCCATCCGCTGGCGAGTTATGCCATTCTGGAAAAGGCGGCGGGCGGATGGACATGGCAGTTCAGAACCGTCGCCTACGACTATATGGCGATATCGGCATTGGCCGCCGAAAGGGGCCGTGCCGACTGGGCAGGCGCGCTGGCAACGGGTTGGGTGAGATAGAGCAGGATGCCGAAAAGTGTGTGCGGTTTTCGGGCGATATCATGCTCTAACTATTTAATTTAGAACAGGATTCAGATTTTAGGCCGAACCGGCCTAAAATCATCCTGTTCTGGTCCAGACCCGCTTGTGCGGTGATCAGTCCTTCTTTGGTGCCGGCTTCGGGGCCGGAGGGATGATCGTTTGTGTCGGGGCTGCGGCCGGTGTTGCCGGCTTTGCCGGGGCTGCGGCGGTTGCAGGTCTTGCTGGTTTTGCGCCATCGAGATTTCCGAGAAGAGATGAGATGGCATCGTCGCCGTCGAAGCCGGCTTCCTTCAGCAATTTGTCGAGGATCGGTTTATTCGCCTGATAGGAGAGGAGCTGGCTGGCCAGTCCTTCGCCGAGCCCGATGCCGTTTCCGCCGGTCGCTCCGTTTCCGCGGCCGAGCATGCCGCCGGTATCGAATATCCTGATATCGGAGATCTTCTCGATCGGCTTGACGGCCTCGGCGAGCGCCTGCGGAATGATGCGGATACGTTCGCGGGTGATCTCGAACTCGATGATAGCAGAGCTCAACTTGTTGCGCGCGTCGTTGAGCAATGCTTCGCTCTCGGCCGCGGCCTTGCCGGTTTCGAGAATGCCCTTGGCCTTGATGATCGCCGCATCCGCCTCGGCGGTTGCGAGCGTCTTGATGGCTTCGGCCTGGTCGCTTGCTGCCTGTTTTTCGGCCTCCGCGCCGACGGTGACGGCGGTTGCTTCCGTCTCGGCTTTCTTGCGCGCATCAATCACGGCAATCTGCTTTTCGCGTTCGGCAATCTCGATCGCCTTGGCGGTGCCGACTTTTTCCTCCGCCGCTATCGCCAGCGCGCGGGCCGTTTCCGCAGCCGCCTTCGCTTCGGATTCTTCGCGGCTCTTGTTGGCAACGGCGATCGCGCTCTCCTGTGCCACGATCTGGAGGTCACGCTTGGCTTCGGTTTCGCGTTGCTGGACGGCGCGGGCGGCGTCGATGTTGGCGCTTTCGCGAGCCTGCTTGGCGGATGCCTCGCGTTCGGCGATCGCCTGTTCGGAAGCGATGCGGGCTTCCTCCTCGGCGCGTTTTGCGGCCTGCTCCTGCTGCGCGGTTTCGGCGCGTGTCGCCGCGGATTTGTTGGCGATGTCTCTTTCCTGGCTGAGTTCGGCCTCTCGCTTCGTCCGCTCGATGGTCAGCGATTGCTGGCGGGCCTCGAGATCCTTCTGGGCGATGGCGACTTCGGTGTCGCGAACGATCTCGTTCCGCTCCTTCTTGCGTCCCTCGGTGATGCGGGTCAATGCCGCCAGGCCTTGTGCGTCGAAGAAGTTGTTGGCGTTGAAATGCTTGATATCGGTCTGGTCGAGGCGTGTCAGCGACACGGATTCGAGTTCGAGACCGTTCGACTGGAGATCGGCGCCGACAGCTTCCTGCACGGCCTTGACAAAATCCATGCGCTGTTCCTGCAGCGCGTCGAGATTCATCGTCGCGGCCACCGAGCGAAGGCCGTCGACGAATTTCGCCTCGATCAAGATGCGGAGGGCCTCGGCGTCGTTGGTGCGGTTGCCGAGTGTCTGAGCTGCAAGCGCAATCGAGGAGGCATCGGGTTTCACGCGCACATAGAACTCGGCGCCGATATCGACGCGCATGCGGTCTTTGGTGATCAGCGCATCGCCTTCGCCGCGGCGAACCTCGAGGCGCAGTGTCTTCAGGTTGACCCGGGCGGTCGAATGGAAGATCGGCAGGACGACTGAACCGCCGTCGAGCACGACCTTCTGGCCGCCGAGACCGGTGCGCACATAGGCCTCATCGCGACTGGAGCGCGTGTAAAGAGAGGCGAGGACAAAACCGATGCCGAAGATCAGAACAATCCCAATGCCGGCTGGTAGAATAACGTCGTACATCATTGCTGCTCCCTGAAAGATTGATTGTTCGCATCGGTGGGGTCGACCGGCGCGGGAATGGCGATAAAGACATTTGCCTTGTGATCGACGAGAAGAACCGAAGCGCCGATCCCAAGCGGAACCTCGCCCTTGGCGGCTCGGGCTCGAAGCACATGCCAGTTTCCGTGCTGATCCTTGACACGGACGCGGCCCGGCAGTCCCTGATCGAGCGGGCCGATCGACACCTCGGCGGTCCGGCCGAGGAAGGCGTCGAGATCGACGGCATAGGTTTCGTCGTGCGGTACGAGCCGTGCCACAGTTCTGCTCGATGCCCTGACCATGGGGATGGTTGCGAGCGCGGCAGGTATGACGGCGATGAAGCTTGGCAGCGGCGCCCAGAAGGCGCTGGCGACGGCCTGCAAGGTAAACCCCGTCATCGCGAAGAAGCCGAGTGTCATCATCAGAAGAATCAGCAGGGGGACACCGCCGAGATTGAGCCAGGACAGGTATGCCAGGATGCCGTCATGGCCATGAACCTCCGGCTTTCCCAGAAATTCCGTCACAGAAAAACCCATGACCATCGCGAGCATCTCGATCGCGGTCAGACCTGCAAGCACGGCGGCGGCGATGGCAAAGGGAGCACATTCGGGTGCGAAGAGAAGGGCCATCGGCGTTACCGGTTATCCGCCTTGAAGCGTGCGAGGCGTGCCTCGATCGCCTGTTCGCGGTGCAACCGGTCGAGTTCGTCCAATTCGGAACTATGGGCATGCTCGCCAGCGGGAACTCCGGTCAGCCGAGAGACTGCCGCGGCAGCGCGGGCAGCATCTGCACCCGGTGCGGGCTGGCTATGACCGGTTGCGGCGTGTTCGGGATGCCTGGCAATGCTGCGCTTGAAATCGGCAAGGCGAGCGTCCGCCTCGCGGCGCGTGGCGAGCACGGCCTGCAAGGCTTTCTGGCCTTCGTCCAGCTGTTCCCTGGCATCGGCCAGTGCCTTATCCAGAGCTGCGATCTGGGATTCGAGATCGATCTGGCGGGCAACGCCGGCCTTTGCCAGGTCATCGCGCTGAGACGAGACAGCGAGGCGGATCTTCTGGTCGAGCGCGTTCAGGTCTTCGACGATTTCGTCCCTGCGGCTCTGGATGCGATATTCCTCGGCGCGCGCCTTGCCGAGATCGGTGCGGGCCTCATCCGCCGCTGCGTCGATTTCGCGGATCGCCTGTTCGATGACGGCGATCTTGTTGACGCCTTCCGCCTTGTCGACCGCCGCATTCGCGATGCCCGCGATCAGACGGCCCATACGTGAGAGAATGCCTTCGTTCGTCATGCTTTCCTCCATCCGAGCGGAATTCGGCGTAACGCCGATGTGAATCTCGTAGCGATCCTGGCCTGCAACGAGGTAGGCCGGAAAAATACTCTCCCATCCCCTGGAATAACCCGCGACATCGAAGGGCACGGCAACACGTCCGTGCACCGTGGCGATCGTCAGGTCCGCGGGGCCTTTGATGGCGAAGAGCTTGTCATCGAGCGGCAGATGCGGTGGATCGGCGGTGACGCCGCGATTGGCGGCGAAATCGCGAAGGCCGAGCGTGACCAGCCTTGCCGGCAAGCCCGTCTGCTCGCGGACGGTTTCATAGGCAAGGTCATGCAGCACGACGAGATTGGCGCCCGTCCTGTCGGTGACGAGGCCGGTCAGGATTTCGATCATCCTGAGATAGGCGGCAATGGTGTCATCAAGCGCCTGCCGGGCACTGTCGTCAGGCGCCAGCGTGTAACGCAGCAGTGATGGATGCGGTGTCTTGCCTGTGGTAGCCATAGGTAAAACATAAAGCACCGCTTTTGTGCTTTCAAGAGGTGGCGCTAAAAATCCAACCTGGACTTAACGTGCGGTTAGGAGGACAGAGGCAGCATCGATTGTCGAGATATGTCGCGAGCCACCGCCGGCGGCAGTGAGCAGCCTGCTGAAAAGAGTTACGGACCCTTGAAGCCTAACGCGTGACCGGCGGCAAAAAGCCTCGATACAGTTCCGAATCACATTTGCCGATGGAAGAACTGGCAGCAGCAGATCGGCTCCGCTCCCTATCGGGCGGCCGTGTGCGCCTCGCGAATACCGGCGCTGATACGGTTGCGGATGGTCCATATGAGAAGTAGAGCCACCACCGCCCAAAGCCACGAAGTCCATGCTGCAAACGTACCGCCAACCGCGACAAAGATGCCGAGCGCGCCGAAAAGCACCGCTCGGTCGCTCTTGCCCAGCGGCCCGTCGTAACGCCGGCTTGCCCCGACCGTTTGACCCAGAACGCCGGTAAATTCCGTCAGCGCCGAGAGGAATATGACGGCCATCGCCGGTACCAAGCCGTTCGGATCGATGAGCGCAAACGGCAAATACAGGGCGACATCCGACACGACGTCACCGATCTCGTTCAGATACGCGCCTAAAATGCTCTTCTGTCCATGTTCGCGTGCGAGCATGCCGTCGATGGCGTTGAGGCCCATGCGCAGGAGAAACCATACAGGCACCAGCAGGAACCAATGCGGAAGCGGGGCGACACTCAGAAAAAGGCCCAATGCAACAGAGACGGCGGCGGCAACTGAAGTCACCTGATTGGCGGTGACGCCTCGTGCCGCGAGGGAGCGCACCAGAGGGCGAAGAATATTTTGAAATCTGGACTTCAATTGATAGACAGACATGCTACCTCAGTGGAATTTCGTGGCATCGGAAAAGTCTATCCCGGCTCGGGCGGTGCAGATCGTCGTATTTTGAGGAAGGCCACACTTCATATCGGTTCTCGCAAAGGGCTTACATTTGCGACTAGACTTTTGCAATGAAGACAAATCACTGTTCCCGTCAATGGTTGCAACCCATCCACCCATCAGAATTGGAGAAGACCGTGCTGCAAACTGCCGATAGTGGGCAACCGTCCTCGACGGCCAGACCAATGCGTGAATCCGAATTCGAGTCGCATGATGGCACTCGACTCTTCTATCGGACGTGGCCTTCGACGGGCGCTGCACCGAAGGGCGTAATCATTATTCTCCATCGCGGCCACGAGCATAGCGGCCGCGTCGCCCATCTCGCCACCGAGCTCGGCCTCGATGATTTTTCCTTCTACGCCTGGGATGCACGCGGCCAAGGGCGTTCACCGGGAGAGCGCGGCTATTCGCCATCCTTTGCTGCCTCGGCGCGTGATCTCGATTGCTTCGTCCGCCATGTGAGCGAGACAAGCGGCACGGCTGTCGAAAACATCGCCGTCATTGCACAGAGTGTCGGCGCGGTCCTCGCCACCACCTGGGTGCACGACTATGCGCCGCCGATCCGTGCGCTGGTGCTTGCCTCACCAGCCTTCAGCGTCAAGCTCTACGTGCCTTTTGCCAAAGAAGGCATTGCACTCTGGGAAAAGCTCAAGGGAACGTTCTTCGTCAATTCCTATGTCAAGGCGAAGTTCCTGACGCATGATCCCGAGCGCATCGCCTCGTACGAATCCGACCCATTGATCTCCCGGCCGATTGCCTCCAACATCCTGTTGCAGCTCTATGAGGCGGCAGCCCGCGTCGTCGGTGACGCCCGCGCCATCACCGTTCCGACCCAATTGCTGATCTCCGGCAGCGACTGGGTGGTTCGACACGCGCCGCAGCACCGGTTTTACGAAAACCTGGGCAGCCGCATCAAGGAACGGCATGTGCTTGCCGGCTTCTACCATGACACGCTCGGCGAAAAGGACCGCGCGATTGCCCTGGCCGAGGTCCGCCGTTTTATCGACGCGCGTTTCGCCGAGCCTCGGGCGCCTGCTGATCTTCGCACCGCCCATATCCAGGGCTATACCAAGGACGAGGCCGACCGGCTCGCGAGCCCGCTGGATGCCACATCCCCACGCGGCATCTACTGGGCGCTCAGCCGTCTCAACATCAAGATCGGCGCCCTGGTCTCCGAAGGCATAAGGACCGGGGTCAAGACCGGTTTTGATTCCGGCTCGACGCTCGATTGCGTCTACGAGAACAAGCCGCGCGGGCTTGGTCCCGGCGGGCGTTTGATCGACAAGGTGTTCCTCGAGGCGATCGGCTGGCGCGGCATCAGGCAGCGCAAGCTGCACCTGCAGGAGCTGATCGACCGCGCGCTGCAGCGCCTGAAAGCCGCCGGCCGCAGTACCCACATGCTCGATATAGCGGCCGGGCATGGCCGTTATGTCCTTGATGCGATCGAGACGGCTGCCGTGCGTCCCGATAGCGCGCAGTTGCAGGACTATTCCTCCATCAACGTCGACGCCGGCCGCAAGAGCATTGCCACACGCGGACTGAGTGATTTCGTGAGCTTCCGCCAGCAGGATGCCTTTGACCGCGAGGGGCTGGCTGCAATCACGCCGGCTCCGGATCTCGCGATCGTCTCCGGCCTTTACGAGCTGTTTTCCGACAATGCGCTGATCGCCGCTTCGCTCAATGGGATCGCCCGCGCGATGCAGCCCGGTGGTCTGCTCGTCTACACCAACCAGCCATGGCATCCGCAACTGGAGATGATCGCCCGCGCCCTGACGTCGCACCGCGGCGGCGAGGCGTGGGTGATGCGGCGGCGGACGCAAGAGGAAATGGACCAGCTGGTTGCCGCAGCCGGTTTCCGCAAGATCGAGCAGCGGATCGACCAGTGGGGCATTTTCACCGTCTCGCTGGCCGAGAGAGTCTGAGGGCAAAGCGTGGAGAAGGTACGTTCAACTTTTTCCCAGACAGCGCTGGTCCCGAAGCGGGCAGCGCTCTGGCTCGCCTTCCTGGCGCCGTCCTTCTATCTGAGCTATGGCGGCGCCAATTGGCTGGCATCGCAACGCGCTCATGTGCCGAACGTCGCCTTCGCATGGGAAAGCGCCATTCCGTTCCTCGGATGGACGATCATTCCCTATTGGTCGATCAATCTGTTCTATGCACTCTGCCTGTTCATCAACACGGTGCCGCGCGATGTGGATAGGCTGGCGAGGCGTTATCTGACGATCCAGATAATAGCCGTCGCCTGCTTTATCGCGTTTCCGCTCGAAGCGACCTTCGTGCGGCCGGCAACGAGTGGCCTGCCGGGCTTCATGTTCGCCGTCCTCGGTGGCTTTGATAAGCCGTTCAATCAAGCGCCGTCGCTCCATATCGCACTCCTGGTGGTGATCTGGGATCATCTGCGCGGCCGGCTGCCGCGGAAGGTGCGGCTTCTCTGGCACCTCTGGTGCTTCCTGATCGGTGTCTCCGTGCTGACCACGTGGCAGCATCACATCATCGACATACCGACCGGCATGCTGCTCGGTCTGTTTGCCATCTGGCTTTTTCCGCGCGATGCCGGTTCGCCTCTCGCGAATTTTACGATGAGCGGCGATCCAAAGTCGCGCCGTCTCGGCTTCTATTATCTGTGCGGCGCCGTCGTATTTCTCGGTCTTGGAGCGCTCTGCACGCCTCTCTCGGCCGCAGCCCTTCTGTTGCTCTGGCCGGCTGTTGCGCTGGCGATCGTCGCGCTCGGATATTTCGGCGCCGGCCCGCAAATATTCCAGAAACGCGTCGATGGCCGGGCCACGCTTACCAGCCGCTGGCTGCTGGCACCTTATCGGCTCGGCGCTCTCATCAACATTCGGCTCTGGACCCGGAGAATGCCGGCATCGGTGGTGATCGCCGACGGCGTCCATCTCGGTCGTTTTCCGCGTCGCCACGAGGCCGACCGTTTTGCCACGGTGATCGACATGACCGGCGAACTTCAGCGCCCGGGCGGGACGCGCGCGCGCTGGTGCAGCTTTCCCACACTTGATCTTGCAGCCCTCGACAAGATCCAGACGCTCGCCGCGGCGAACCTCATCGAGACTGCGCGCCACCAAGGGCCGGTCCTCGTCTGCTGTGCACTCGGCTTCCAGCGGAGTGCCTGCGTCATCGTGCATTGGCTGCTCATCAGCCGACGTTGCGAAGATCCAGCCGAAGCCGTGCGGCGGGTCGAACGGACAGGGTGGCGTGTTCATCTGCCCGCGGAAAGCCTCCATGCCGTGACGGAGGGCTTGCAATGACGCAGTGGAATGTCACGGCCTCGGCGGCTGCGCGAAGTCTCGGCCGCAATTCGATATGCTGCGGGCTGGCAGCGCCGCTGCCACTGATTGCCGGCCCGATCGCTGTGGGATATCGCGGCTTCGTTCCATTGCTCGGCTGGCTCTTGATGCTCGTTTTCTGCGTGATGGTCCTTGCGCTGGCGGTTCATCTCCTCTTCGATGCGCTGCTGTTTCGCCTTGCGTCGAGCCACGAGACAGAGGCCGCCGGCCTTGCCGCCGTCGACGACCTGTTGTCCCGAATGCAGCTTCGCAAGCCTGGCGGGGCGCCGCTTGGCTTGGAGAGGCGGATTGCCGGGTCGCGCCGCATCGTCTGGCGGCAGCGTTTTGCCCTCGCCATCTGTCTGGTGATTTTCGCGATCCTTCTGTTCGATGCAAGCGACGGCCTGCCGCTATGCTGAATCGCATGCGGTCGATTGCATGATGGCTGGCTCGCGCCTCTTCTAAGCTGGCTTCTCCGGCAGGTTTACTGCCGTCCGGCGATGATCGACGAATTCACATCGTTAATGTCGCGCTTGCCGCAGAGCGCCATGGTGATGTCCATCTCCTTGCGGATGATGCCGAGCGCCAGCGACACGCCTTCCTTGCCCATGGCGCCGAGACCGTAAAGGAAGGGGCGGCCGATATAAGTGCCCTTGGCACCGAGCGCCACGGCCTTCAGCACGTCCTGGCCGGAGCGGATGCCGCCGTCGAGATGGACCTCGATGCGGTCGCCGACGGCGTCGACGATCTTCGGCAGCATGCTGATCGAGGAGGGGGCGCCGTCAAGCTGGCGGCCTCCGTGATTGGAGACGACGATCGCATCGGCGCCGGTGTCGACGGCCGCCTTCGCATCCTCCGGATCGAGTATGCCCTTGATGATCAGCGGGCCGCCCCATTGTTCTTTGATCCAGGCGACATCGGCCCAGGATAGCCGCGGGTCGAACTGCTCGTGTGTCCATGCGGAGAGCGAGGCGATATTGGTGACATTTTTCGCATGGCCGACGATATTGCCGAAGCTGCGGCGCTTGGTCTGCAGCATATCGAGGCACCAGAAGGGCCGGGTCGCCATCTGCCAGACATGTTTCGGGGTGAATTTCGGCGGCGCCGACAGGCCGTTGCGCAGGTCTTTATGCCGCTGGCCGAGGATCTGGAGATCGGCGGTCAGCACCAGCGCCGAGCATTTGGCGGCCTTGGCGCGGTTGATGAGGTTGAGGACGAAATCCTTGTCCCTCATCACGTAGAGTTGGAACCAGAAAGGGCGCGTCGTCACCGAAGCGACGTCCTCGATCGAGCAGATGCTCATCGTCGAGAGGGTGAAGGGAACGCCGAACTCCTCGGCGGCGCGTGCCGCCAGCATCTCGCCGTCGGCATGCTGCATGCCGGTCAGGCCGGTCGGCGCCAAGGCCACCGGCATCGACACTTTCTGGCCGATCATCGTCGTTGCCAGCGTGCGGTTGGTCATATCGACCATCACCCGCTGGCGCAGCTTGATCTGGCTGAAATCGCTCTCGTTCGCCGCGTAGGTCGATTCCGTCCAGGCACCCGAATCCGCATAGTCGAAAAACATCTTCGGCACACGGCGCCGGGCGAGCTTTTTCAGGTCGGCGATGGTGAGCGGGTCGGCCATGAATTGAACCTTCACATCTGAATGCGGCCATCGGCCATAACATGAATTTGGCGGGAGCGTTATGGGAAATTGGCCGTGCCGGGCTGCTTTCACGGTGCAAATTCGAGAGTAAAAGGGCGTGTCATCGAAGCCCCGCCTTCAACGCAACACCGGCCACATAGGTCTCGGCGATCGCCCGGTCGTCACCCATCGTCTGCAGCAGGAAGAGTTCCTCGGGCAGCGTCTTCACCACTTCCATCTTCAGCGCCATGGCGGGTGTTGCCGTTGCATCGAGAACGACGAGATCGGCCTCGGTGCCGGGTTCCAGCGTGCCGATCCGGTCCGCCAGCGACAGGGCCTCGGCATTGCCACGCGTCATCAGATAATAGCTTTCCAGCGGGTTCAGCCGTTCGCCGAGCAACTGCTGGATCTTGTAGGCTTCGTCCATCGTCCGCAGCATCGAATAGCTGGAACCGCCGCCGATATCGGTCGCCACGCCGATACGGACCGGTTTTTCACGCCGCGCCAGCGCCTTCATCGGAAACAGGCCGGAGCCGAGGAAGAGGTTGGAGGTCGGGCAATGCACGGCGACGGCGCCGGCCTCGCTCATCGCATCCGCCTCACGCTCGGACAGGTGTATGGCGTGGCCGAAGAGGCTTTTCGGCCCGAGCAGGCCGTAGTGGGCGTAGATGTCGGTATAGTCGAGCGCGTCGGGATAGAGTTCGCAGGTGAATTTGATCTCGTCGTGGTTTTCGGAAAGATGCGTCTGGATGTGCAGGTCGGGGAATTCGCGGGCAAGGGCTGATGTCGCTTCCATCTGCGCCGGTGTCGAGGTGATGGCGAAGCGCGGGGTGATGGCGACGTGGTTGCGGCCCGTGCCGTGCCAGTCCGATATCACCTGGCGGGTCTCGTCATAGCCCATCTCGGGCGTGTCGAGCAGGCCCTGCGGGGCATTGCGGTCCATCATCACCTTCCCGCCGACCATGCGCATGTTGCGCCGCATCGCCTCGGCGAAGAAGGCGTCGGCCGAGGTCTTGTGCACGGAGCAATAGGCGACCGCCGTCGTCGTGCCGTGGCGGATCAACTCGTCGTAGAAATGCGTGGCGATCCTTTCGGCATGCGCACTTTCGACGAAACGGCATTCCTCGGGAAAGGTATAGGTGTTCAGCCATTCGAGCAGATTGGCGGCGTAGGAGGCAATCACCTGCATCTGCGGAAAATGCAGGTGCATGTCGATGAAGCCAGGCATGATCAGATGCGGGCGGTGATCGATCTCAGCCGTATCCGCGGCTGCTTTTGCCTTGACGTCGGCATAGGCGCCGATTGCCGTGATCAGCCCATCTTCGACCAGCAGGCCGCCGTCCTCTTCGTAAAGATAGCTTTGGCTGTCGGCGAGGCTCAGCGGTGCACGATGGAAGGAAAGCAGGCGGCCGCGCAGGAGTGTCGTCGTCATTGTTTCTTGCTTTCGACTGCGCTCTCGAACCAGGCGACCAGCAGCTTGCGTTCGTCCGGCGTGATGTCGGTGATGTTGCCGGGCGGCATGGCATGGCTGCGGCCCGCCTGTATATAGATCTCGCGGGCATGGGCGGCGATTTCCGCGTCGTTTTCGAGCATCACGCCCTTCGGCGGCCGCACGATACCCTCATAGACCGGTTCGGCCGCATGGCACATGGAACAGCGCGTCGAGACCAGTTGCTTGACGGCGGGGAAATGCGGATCGCCGGCGAATTGCTGGAAGGCGGGCGCGACCGCCGCCGCATCCCTTTCGCCCGTCAGCAGCTTCGGCACGGTCGAAAGCCACATGATCAGGATGAAGAGAATGACGGTGACGATCCAGGTCCAGGTCGGCCGGCCCTTCCTGGCATGCGTGGTGTTGAACCAGTGGCGGATGGTGACGCCCATTAGGAAGACCAGTGCGGCGATCACCCAGTTGAACTGCGTACCGAAGGAGAGCGGATAATGGTTCGACAGCATGAAGAAGATGACGGGCAGCGTCAGGTAGTTATTGTGTAGCGAACGCTGCTTGGCGACCTGCCCATATTTGGGATCGGGAACCCGTCCGGCGATGAGGTCGGCGACGACGATCTTCTGGTTCGGAATGATGATCATGAAGACGTTGGCCGACATGATTGTCGCGGTGAAGGCGCCGAGATGCAGGAATGCGGCGCGGCCGGTGAAAAGCTGCGTATAGCCCCAGGCCATGAAGACGAGCACGACATAGAGCACCGCCATCAGCCCCCAGGTATTCCGCCCAAGCGGAGATTTGCAGAGCAGGTCGTAGACGATCCAGCCGAGGGCAAGCGACGCCAGCGAGATCAGGATCGCGACGGGCGGGCTGATATCGAGCACGTGCCGGTCGATCAGGAAGAGGTCGGTGCCGCCGTAATAGACGATGCACAGCATCAGGAAGCCGGAAATCCAGGTGAAATAGCTCTCGTATTTGAACCAGGTCAGGTGCTCCGGCATCTGGGCGGGCGCCACCAGATATTTCTGGATATGGTAGAAGCCGCCGCCATGAACCTGCCATTCCTCGCCATAGGCACCGGGCGGCAGATGCGGGCGTTTCACCAGTCCGAGATCGAGGGCGATAAAATAAAAGGACGATCCGATCCAGGCGATCGCGGTAATGACATGGAACCAGCGTGCCGCGAAGGCGAGCCATTCCCATGCTATGGCATATTCATACATCGAGTTCCCCTATCTTCCTCCGACTCGTGACATTGCGGAAATTTTGGCGGGGAGGGAAGAGGAGATTGAAGAACTGCACACGCGCAACGACCGGCGCGGCTAAAGGAGCAATGGAATGATCACCGCGCTCTACAGCGATCAAGTCATCGCCGAAAACGCGCCGATGGACCGGCGGTTGGCGGCGCTTATCCTCTCGCGAGGGAACCGCGTCGGCTATATCACGTCCGGTCCTGACCCTCAGCGGGCGTTTTTCGATGAGAAACGGCGTTACTATATGAGGTACGGGCTTTTTCTCAATCCCTTCGTCGATCTCGACGCGCTTTCCAATGATGAGGAAATCAGCCGGCTGTTTTCCTGTAACGCCATCCATCTTTCCGGCGGCCACACCGGCGATTTTTTGAGAAGGCTGCGGCAAAGCGACATGCTGGACAAGTTGAGTGCATGGGCACTGGGTGACGGCATTCTTGTCGGAACCAGCGCCGGGGCGATTTTGATGACGCCGACAATCGCCGTCGACGCGCTCTTTTCCGGCGGTTCGCCTGATGCGGTGCAGGATGGTGCGGCTCTTGATCTCCTGCCTTTCGAATTCTTCCCGCATCTGAACGACGATCCCGGCTATATCTCGGCGCTACTACGCTACAGCGAGACGACGGCAACACCCATTCTCGCGTGTCGGGATGGCGAAGGTGTCATTCTCGGCAATGGGCTCGTCGAGATCTTCGGCGCTCCGCTGATGATTTCCGGCGGTTTTGCCGAAGTTGCCGATCGCGGTCGCATCGCTGATCTGCTGTCGCGTGCCTAAAAGCTGCCGAGAAGGCTGTGCATTATACTGAATCTGCTAATTCAGCAGATCTTGAACTGCGACGACTCGATTACAGTTATTTTGCAGGCCGCCGGAGTAAAATAAGAACCGTTAGATCATCGGCGGCGCATTCATCGACGGAGAAGATGCCCATGCGCAGCATTCTGACGTGTGTGATGATTGCGTATGCGTCGTTGGCGACGGCTCACGACGCACCTTCGGGGTGGAGTTATGACCCCTATTGTTGCAACGGCGACAGTCATAGTGGCGATTGCCAGATGATCCCTTCGAAAAGCGTGGCTGTGACGCCAGGCGGATATCGCGTGACGCTGCTGCCGGGCGACCACCGGCTGGTCACGCATGCTCATGTCTTCCTGCTGCCGATGACGAAGGCGATGCAATCCGGTGACAACGACTATCATCTCTGTCTGTTCCCGAACGAGGATACGCCACGCTGTTTCTATGCACCGGAAATGGGATATTGAAGGCGAGACCACAGGACCGGACTCGGCTCATCGAGTCCCGTGTGAGACGATCTAATTTCCGGCTGCCTTCATCTCCTCAAGGATCCAGTTGCGGAAAGCCTTGATCTTGGGCACGTTGCGACGGTTTTCAGGGTAGACGAGCCAGTAGGCCTTGCCGTCGCTGCGGGTCAGTTCGAAGGGCTGATAGAGCCGGCCGAGGGCGATCTCGGCCTCATAGAAGGCAGGATGAAGGATGGCGACGCCATGGCCGGCGATCGCCGCGTCGGCTTCCACCGCCTGAGAGCCGAGCTGGTTGCGCGGGCGCCGGTCGAGATCCGTCTCCGTCACGCCGGCAGCCTCGAACCATTGTTTCCACCAGATGTCACCGGCGTCGAAGAGATCGAACTTCAGGAGATCGCGCGGCTCCCGGATGCCGCCTGCCGTCTCCGCCAGCTTCGGGCTCAGCATCGGCGTGAACTCCAGGCCCATCAGCCGGTGCAGCGTCAGCCCCGGCCAGTTGCCGTCGCCCCAGCGGATGCCGACATCGATCTGCTCGCGGGCGAAATCGATGATATCCGAGCTCGCCTGAAAGCGCACCGCGATTGCCGGATGCTTCAAGTGGAAGGAGCCGAGGCGCGGCGCCAGCCATTTCGAGGCGAAGGTATGGGTCGAACTGATGGCGAGCGTGCCTTCGACGCTGTCGCGCGCCGTCGCCATCGCGTCGTGCAGCATGGCAAAGGCTTCAGTCACCTTCGGCGCCAGCCTCTCGCCGGTCTCTGTCAGCGCGATCTGGCGGGGACGGCGCAGGAAAAGCGGCTCGCCGACATTCTCCTCCAGCAGTTTGATCTGATAGCTGACGGCCGTCTGGGTCATGCCGAGTTCATTGCCTGCCTTGGTAAAACTTCCAAGCCGGGCAGCGGCCTCGAAGACGCGCAGCGCATTCAGCGGGAATTGTTTCGACAGTTTCATGGATAAGTTCTCTTGATGCAGGCAGACGGTCGTTCGATTGGAATTGCAGCATTTTTGGCGGCAAACTGCAACTCATACCATCAATCTATCGAGGTGATGTCATGGACTGCCATGTTATCGAAGAGGGCCGGCCGCAGCAGAGAATCCAGATTTTCCGGCGTCTTGCCGGCTGGCTGGCAAGCGGCGCTGATCGTTTCTGCCGTCTGCCCCGGCTCGATCTCAGTGCTGCGCCCGATCGCGTCAAACGCGATCTCGGTTTCCTCGACGGACGCGATCCCTACTACGAAGACGAGCGCATGCGGTAGGCGCCAAGCGCCGTCAGGATCTCGGCGGCGGTCATGGCGGCGATCACCTCAGGGCGCTTGTCCCTGACCGCCGCGCCGCCGATCGGCAGCGTCAGCCGCTCCATCCAGCCGCGCTCTCCGCCGCCTTCACGGGAAAGCCAGCTTGCGAAGGTGGCGCGCTTGGTCGCCGAGCCGATCATGCCGGCATAGGCGAGATCCGGTCTTTCCAGCGCTTCGCGGGCGATGAGGAAATCCAGTGCGTGATCGTGCGTCAGGATGACGACCGCGCCGCCGGCCGGAATATCCTTCACCAGTGCTTCCGGCATCGGCATGAGCCGCGTCTTCGTCTTGGAAGGCAGGTTGGCGAGTTCCTCCCGCCGCGTCTCGACGACCGTCACCGACAGCGGCAGCGGCGCAAGGGCTGTGGCCAGCGCCCGGCCGACATGGCCGGCACCGAAGAGATAAACCTCCGGCAGACGCTCGACCTCACTGGTTAGCCTGGCCTCGATTTCTTCGGCAACCGCCTGCGTCACCCGGCGAAACCGCAGCTGCGTGCGCCCACCGCAGCACTGACCGATGTCAGGCCCGAGCGGGATATCCATCTGCGCCATCCCGCCAGTTCCCGCGAGCATGTCCCGCGCATTCGCGATCGCCATGAACTCGAACTGCCCTCCGCCGATCGTGCCCCACAATGCGGTTTGCGATACCAGCATGAAGGTACCGGCCTCGCGTGGGGTCGAGCCTTGCGTGCCGGTGATATCGACGAGGATGCAGTCTGGGTGGGCGGCGAGGAAGGGGTGGATGTCGGTCATCTGTGGATGGCCGATGGGCGCGTGGGTGAGCCGTTCCTGCCTCTCTGCCCGCCCCGACCAACCATCAGGTGCAACAAATCAGCCGGACGCGTTCCCATCTCTACACTCGTTTCATCCGCTCGACCGCCATCAGCACCCGCTCCGGCGTCGCCGGCGCGTCGAGCCTCGGGCAGACCTTGTAGTTGGCCACACTTGCCACCGCCATCGACAAGGCTTCCAGCACCGAGATCGCCAACATGAAGGGTGGTTCGCCGACGGCCTTGGAGCGGCCGATGGTGGCTTCGGCGTTCTCGGACCATTCGGCAAGGCGCACGTTGAAGATCTTCGGACGGTCGGAAGCGAGCGGGATCTTGTAGGTGGAAGGCGCATGCGTGCGCAGCTGACCCTTGTCGTCCCACCAGAGCTCTTCCGTCGTCAGCCAACCCAGGCACTGCACGAAGGCGCCTTCGACCTGGCCCATGTCGATCGCCGGGTTCAGCGAGCGGCCGACATCGTGGAGGATGTCGGTGCGGTCGATCAGATATTCTCCTGTCAGCGTATCGATCGACACCTCGGTGCAGGAGGCGCCATAGGCGAAATAATAGAAGGGCGTGCCACGCCCGGCCTTGCGGTCCCAGTGGATTTTCGGCGTCTTGTAGAAGCCAGCGGCGGAAAGCTGGACGCGAGCGAAATAGGCTTGCTTGATGAAATCGGGGAAGGGGATCTCGATCTCGCCGACGCGCACGCGGTTCGGCAGGAAGACGACGTCGGTAGCCCCAACATCCCATTTCTCGGCGGCGAAGGCCACCAGCCGTTCCTTGATCTGGCGGGCGGCGTCATAGGCGGCCATGCCGTTCAAGTCCGAGCCGGAGGAGGCGGCGGTGGCCGAGGTGTTCGGCACCTTGGCCGTCGTCGTCGCGGTGATCTTCACCCTGTCGATATCGACCTGGAAGCTGTCGGCCAGCACCTGCGCCACCTTGGTGTAGAGGCCCTGACCCATTTCCGTGCCGCCATGATTCAGGTGGATCGAGCCGTCCTGGTAGATGTGGACGAGGGCGCCGGCCTGGTTGAAGGCGGTCATGGTGAAGGAGATGCCGAATTTCACCGGCGTCAGCGCGATGCCCTTTCTGATATAGCGGCTGTCGCGGTTGAAGGCGATGATGGCGTTGCGCCGTGCCTGGTATTCAGCCGTTTCCTCCAGCTCCTCGACGACGCGGGCGATGATATTGTCCTCGACCTCCTGGTGGTAGGGGGTGAGTGTGCGCCCGGAGCCCGGCTGCCCGTAGAAATTCAGCTTGCGGACATCGAGCGGATCCTTGCCGAGGGCATAGGCAATCTCCTCGATAAAACGTTCGGCGCCGAGCATGCCCTGCGGCCCGCCGAAGCCACGGAAGGCGGTGTTGGAGACGGTGTGCGTCTTCAGTGGCTTCGAAGTCAGGTGCACATGCGGATAGAAATAGCTGGAATCGGCATGGAAGAGGGCACGGTCGGTCACCGGTCCCGAGAGGTCGGAGGAGAAGCCGCAGCGTGCCGCATAGGTGGCGTCGACCGCGTGGATACGGCCTTCGGCGTCGAAGCCGAGCTCAT
Source organism: Rhizobium sp. 01N447_2 (assembly GCF_056399245.1). Classification (NCBI taxonomy): domain Bacteria; kingdom Pseudomonadati; phylum Pseudomonadota; class Alphaproteobacteria; order Hyphomicrobiales; family Rhizobiaceae; genus Rhizobium; species Rhizobium sp. 01N447_2. Next base: position 14,068 of record NZ_JBFTQY010000014.1, on the reverse strand, counting down.
AATCGACGAGGAAATCATGGCGCTTGCCGGTGGCGCTCATATCCTCGTCGCGGTCCGGACGGAATTTGATCGCGCGGCCGAGCTTCTTGGCGGCGATCGCCGCAAGTGCCGCGAACTGATTGCCCTGCGTTTCCTTGCCGCCGAAGCCGCCGCCCATGCGGCGCACGTTGACGGTCACGGCGTTGGAAGGAATATCGAGCACATGGCCGACGATGTGCTGGATCTCGCTTGGATGCTGCGTCGAGGACCAGACGGTGACCTCGTCGTCTTCGCCGGGGATGGCCACGGCAATATGGCCTTCGAGGTAGAAATGCTCCTGTCCGCCGATGCGCATCTGACCTTTCAGACGCATGGCGGCATTCGTCATTTCCGTGTCCGGCTCGCCGCGCCGTAGCGTCATCGGAGTGATGACGAGCGGGCCGCCATTGGCGAGCGCGCCGTCAATGTCAGTCCAATGCGGCAGGTCGCGATAGTCGATCTTTGCCAGCAGTGCGGCACGGCGGGCGGCATCACGCGTCTCGGCGATGACGGCAAAGATCGGCTGGCCATGGAACTGAACTAAAGTTTCGGCCAGCAGCGGCTCGTCATGGCTGCCGTTGGAGCTGACGTCGTTGACGCCGGGCACATCCTTGCCGGTGAAGACCCAGACGACGCCGGGATGCGCGGCGACCGCAGAAAGGTCGATGCTGAGGATTTCGGCATGCGCCCGGTCGGAGAGGCCGAGGGCGCCATGCAACAGACCTGTGGGTTCCGGAATATCGTCGATATAATCGGCGGTTCCGGTGACATGCTTATGCGCTGAATCATGCCGCAGCGAGCCGCGCATCGGGCCCGCGATGATGGCCTTGCGGTCTTCGAAGGTGGATTTGTCCATCAGCGATGTCCTCCGCGAAGGGAGTGATGGGATGCGGTTACTCCGCACTCCCTCATTCCTGTGCCTGTCACAGGAATCCAGCCACCGCGCGTCTGCGCGGTGAACGACTCATATGATGCTAAGGAAAGGTCTCTCGCGCCCAAGGACTTGGGCGCGCTGGATTCCTGTGACAAGGACAGGAATGAGGGAGGGGAGGCGACCGCGACCGTTCCCATCGAAGCTTGCGACCAGGTCTTGGAGATCAGGCTGAAGATTAATCCTTCCATCACGCCACCTCCTCGAACCGCTTCAGCTCCGCCGGCGCGCCGACGGTCTCAAGATAGAACCGCGTCAGCAGGTTCTTCGTCGTCAGCTGACGGTATTCCGCCGTGGCGCGCCAGTCGGTCAGCGGCTGGTAATCGACGTCGAATGCGGGGCGGGCCGCCTCGATCGTCGCTTCCGTCCACGGTTTGCCGATCAGCTCGGCTTCCACTGTGCTGGCGCGTTTCGGCGTCGCCGCCATGCCGCCGAAGGCAATGCGGATGTCGGTGATCATCTCGGCCTCGTCAAGCGTCAACAGGAAAGCGCCGAGCACGGCGGTGATGTCCTCGTCGCGCCGCTTGGTGATCTTGTAGGCGGCAAAGCGGCTGGTTCCCTTGAGATAGGGCACGAAGACGCTTTCGACGAATTCGCCAGGTTTCCGGTCCTGCTTGCCATAGGCGATGAAGAAATCCTCGAGCGGCAGCGTGCGCGTGCCGTTTACGGAGCGCAGCGTCAGTGTCGCGCCGAGCGCTATCAGCGGCGGCGGGCTGTCGCCGATCGGCGAGCCATTGGCGATGTTGCCGCCGATCGTGCCCATGTTGCGCACCTGCTCGCCGCCGATGCGATCGATCAGCCGCCCGAGCGCCGGGATTTTCTTGGAGATCGCCTCGAAGGCCCTGGTGTAGCTGACGCCGGCGCCGATGGTGACGCCGTCCTCACCTTCTCTAACCGACTGCAATTCGCTGAGGTGGCTGATGAAGACCACTGGGCTCAGCCTGCGCATCTGCTTCGTCACCCAGAGGCCGACATCGGTCGCGCCGGCGACGATGGTCGCGTCGGGTTCCTGCGAAAGGATTCCTGCCAGCGCCTCCATGGAAGCCGGTACGATCAGTCGGTCTTCGCCATTCGTAATGCTGATGGTGCCGCTCGCCTGCATTGCCCAGAGCCGGGCAACGATTTCCGAACGTGTCCGCTGCAGCGGATCGAAGAGCGTGCTCGGCCGCATCATGCTCACCTGCTCGGCGGCCTTGACGATCGGCTCGTAGCCCGTGCAGCGACAGAGATTGCCTTGCAGTGCCTTTTCGATTTCCTGGCGGCTGGGCTTTTCCTTGGCGAGCCAGAGACCGTAAAGCGACATGACGAAGCCCGGGGTACAGAAGCCGCATTGCGAGCCGTGGCAATCGACCAGTGCCTGCTGCACTGGATGCAGCGCGCCGTCCCTGCCGGCCAGATGCTCCACCGTCACCACATGCGTAGCGTGTAAGGAGCCCATGAAACGGATACAGGCATTGACCGATTCATAGGTGAGTTTGCCATCGGCCAGCCGGCCGACGAGCACGGTGCAGGCGCCGCAATCGCCTTCCGCGCATCCTTCCTTGGTGCCCGTCAGCCGCCGCTTCAACCGCAGAAAATCGAGAAGCGTCTCGGTTGGCCCGACATCGGTGAGCGTGATGTCCTCGCCATTCAGGATGAAGCGGATACTGTCGTTCATGATGTTCCTGTTGTTGTTTTTCCAAATGGTTAAGCCGCCGTCCAGCCACCGTCAATCGAGATGTGCGTTCCGGTCACCTGCCGGGCGGCATCGCTGGCGAGGTAGAGCGACAGTGCGCCTATTTCCTCGGCCTTGACGAATTCATGCGTCGGCTGCGCCTTGAGGATGACCTCGCTCTTCACCTGCTCCTCGGTCATGCCGCGCGCCTTGGCGGTGTCCGGTATCTGTTTCTCGACGAGCGGTGTCAGCACGTAGCCGGGGCAGATGGCGTTCACGGTCACGCCGAATTCGGCAAGCTCCAGAGCCGCCGTCTTCGTCAGGCCTAATATACCATGTTTTGCCGCGACATAGGCGGATTTGAAGGGGGAGGCGACGAGCCCGTGGGCCGAGGCGATGTTGATGATGCGGCCGTACTTCTTAGCCTTCATCAGCGGGATCGCGGCACGCATGGTATGAAAGGAACTCGACAGATTGATCGCGATGATCTGATCCCATTTCTCGATCGGGAAATTCTCGATCTTCTCGACGTGCTGGATGCCGGCATTGTTGACCAGGACATCGACGCCGCCGAAGGTTTTCGCTGCCGTTTCGATCAGGTCGGCGATCTCCGCCGGCTTTGTCATGTCGGCCGGATGATAGAGCGCCCGGCCTTTGGACAATGATTCAAGCCGTTCGGCGATCGCCTTGATTTCGTCAGCTTTTCCAAAGCCGTTGATAACGACGTTGTCGCCCGTTTCGGCGAAGGCAGTGGCGATCGCAAGGCCGATGCCGCTGGTGGAACCGGTGACGACGACTGTTCTGCTCATGCTGTTCTCCCTGAAATCACGATGCGGCGTTGCAGCGTTAGCTGCGAGGTTATGCCCAAAGCCGGCGGGCTGGCAATTCCGCTTTATTCGCTTTTCTCGCCCGCATCCGTGTCCTATTGATTTGTCACGATAATCGACATGTTAAGGGAGAGATTTCATGAGCGGATATGTTCTGGCGATCGATCAGGGAACGACGTCGACGCGGGCGATCGTCTTCGATGGCGACATGCATGTCGCCGGCAAGGGCCAGAAGGAATTCACCCAGATCTATCCGCGCTCCGGCTGGGTCGAGCACGATCCCGAGGAGATATGGGATTCGGTCGTCTCCACTGTCCACATGGCGCTGCGCGATGCCGGGATCGAGGCTAGGGATCTTGCCGCACTCGGCATCACCAATCAGCGCGAGACCGTCGTCGTCTGGGAGCGCGGGACGAGCCGGCCGATCCAGAATGCCATCGTCTGGCAGGACCGGCGCACGGCAAGCTATTGCGACAATCTGAAACGGCAGGATCTGGAGCGGCTGTTCACGAAGAAGACCGGCCTCATCCTCGATCCTTATTTTTCCGGTACCAAACTTTCCTGGATGCTCGCCAACGTGAAGGGCGCGCGGGCGCGTGCTGCCAGAGGCGATCTCTGCTTCGGCACGATCGACACCTTCCTGATCTGGCGGCTGACAGGCGGCAAAAGCTTCGTCACCGATGCCACCAATGCCTCGCGCACGCTGATGTACAACATTGCCGAAAACGCTTGGGACGAGGATCTGCTCGATATTCTGAGAGTGCCGGCCGCCATGCTGCCTGAAGTGAAGGATTGCGCCGCCGATTTCGGCACGGTCGATCCTGATATTTTCGGTGCTGCTATCCCGATCCTCGGCGTGGCCGGCGACCAGCAGGCGGCAACCATTGGCCAGGCGTGTTTTGCGCCGGGCATGATGAAATCGACCTACGGCACCGGCTGTTTCGCGTTGCTCAACACCGGCGCTGACATGGTGCGTTCCAAAAATCGGCTGCTGACCACTATCGCCTATCGCCTGAACGGCGAGACGACCTATGCGCTGGAGGGCTCGATCTTCATCGCGGGTGCAGCCGTGCAGTGGCTGCGCGACGGACTCGGAATCATCGGCAGTGCTGCCGAGACCAACGCGCTTGCTGAAAAGGCCGATCCGACCCAGGAGGTCTATCTCGTTCCCGCCTTCACCGGGCTCGGCGCGCCGCATTGGGACGCCAAGGCGCGGGGCGCGATCTTCGGGCTGACGCGCAACAGCGGTCCGGCGGAACTCTCCCGGGCGGCACTGGAAGCCGTCTGCTATCAGACCCGTGACCTGCTCGACGCCATGCAGAAGGACTGGAAGAATGGCACCGAGGACACGGTGCTGCGCGTCGACGGCGGCATGGTGGCCTCTAACTGGACGATGCAGCGCCTTGCCGACCTGCTCGATGCGCCGGTCGATCGCCCGGTGATCCTGGAGACGACGGCGTTGGGGGCCGCCTGGCTCGCCGGCAGCCGGGCAGGGGTGTGGCCGGACCGGGACGATTTTTCGGCGACGTGGAAACGGGATCGGCGGTTTGAGCCTGAGATGGACGAGAAGGTGCGGGCGGCAAAGCTCAAGGGTTGGAAGAATGCGGTCAAGCGGACCTTGAGCGAGGGCTAAGGGGTGATCAGCGCCGTACTATGGCTCCGCTCGTCCCGGCAGACGCCCGGCCATTTCTTCAGCCACGGCGTCGCCGTTCTTCGGAAGATCACGAATTTCCGGTCAATAATTTTTTGATGCGGCCTGTCGGGTAAGCGGTTACTCCTTCGTCATTCAAAAAGAGGAGTGAGCGATGCTTTATGCAATCCTTTGTTACGCCCATGAGGAAACCGTCTTCGCCTGGTCCAAGGAGGAAGAAGCTGCCGTCATGGAGAAACTCTACGCCGTGCAGGAGCCGCTTGCCGCATCCGGCAGGCTCGGCCCTGTCGGTCGGCTGATGCCGACCACGGCTGCGACCACGGTGCGCAAGGGCAGGGACGAGCCCTTGGTCATCGACGGGCCTTTTGCGGAAACGAAAGAGGCGCTTCTCGGCTTCTATGTGGTCGACTTCGAAACGCTCGACGAGGCGATCGTCTTCTCGAAGCAGCTATCGGCCGTCAATCCAGGTTCCACCTCTTACGAAATTCGGCCTTTCTACGTCTTCAGGCCCGGAGATGCTTCATCATGACAGACATTGCCTGGATCGACCTCGCGCTTGCATCGGCTCGCCCGAAGGCGCTCGGCGCGCTGCTGCGCTATTTCCGCAATCTCGATACCGCGGAAGAGGCGTTTCAGGAGGCGTGTCTGAGGGCGATCCGGACATGGCCGGAGAAAGGGCCGCCGCGCGATCCCACAGCCTGGCTCATCTTCGTCGGCCGCAACAGCGGCATCGATGCGGTGCGCAAGCGGGCGAAGATCCAGGCTCTGCCGGATGAGAACGTCATCTCCGATACCGAGGATGCCGAAAGCGACATCGTCGAGCGGCTGGACGATTCCAATTATCGCGACGATATTCTGCGGCTGCTGTTCATCTGCTGCCATCCCGATCTGCCCGCGACCCAACAGATCGCGCTGGCGCTGCGCATCGTCTCCGGCCTTTCGGTGCCGCAGATCGCGCGTGCCTTCCTGGTTTCCGAGAGCGCCATGGAACAGCGCATCACCCGGGCCAAGGCGCGCGTCGCCAAGGCAGGTGTGCCTTTCGAAACGCCGAGCCCGCAGGAGAGGGCCGAGCGGCTCTCGATCGCCAGCACAATGATCTACCTGATCTTCAACGAGGGCTACAGCCAGGCCGATCCCAGGCATGAGGCGGCTGCCTTCAGTGACGAAGCGATCCGGCTAGCTCGGTTGATGCTGCATATCTTCCCGTCGGAACCTGAACTGATGGGGCTGCTTGCGCTCATGCTCCTGCAGATATCGCGCCGGCCGGCACGCTTCAACGCCGGAGACGAGATCGTGCTGCTCGAAGATCAGGACCGGTTGCTCTGGAACCGACCCTTCATCAACGAGGCCTTGGCGCTGCTCGACAAGGCGCTGCGCCATCGTCAGCCCGCTCCTTATCAAATTCAGGCAGCCATCGCCGCTGTTCATTCCCGCGCCAATCGTGCCGAGGATACAGACTGGGTGGAGATCGATCTGCTCTATCGCGCGCTGGAGCGTCTCCAGCCGTCGCCTGTCATAACGCTGAACCGGGCCGTCGTCGTCTCCAAGCTCCAGGGTGCGCAGGATGCGCTCGACCTCATCGATCCGCTTGGCGAAAAACTCGGCGGCTATTTCTACTATCACGGCTTGCGGGGCGGGCTGCTGAAGCAGCTTGGCTTGACCAGCCAGGCACGAGAAGCCTTCGACCGCGCCATTGCGCTCGCCCATTCGGCGGCCGAGGCAGCGCATATCCGCCGGCAGATCGACAAGATGCAGGAAGAGGCCACGCAGCCGATCGCAAAATAAAATGCGAAAAAGCCGGCGCGTTGTCGGAACGGCGAATTGCGACACGTCCTTGTAACAACCTGACAGGAAACAGGTTTCATTCAAATGGAGAGATGTCGACATGACCGCCAGCACGCAACATGAACTCGTCCTCGTTCGCGAATTCGACGCGCCGCGCGAGAAGATTTACAAGGCATGGACCGATCCCGCCTTGCTGAAGCAGTGGTTCGTGCCGCGTCCCTGGGGTGTGGCGGAAGCAACGCTCGACGTCCGCCCCGGCGGTTCCAGCGTCGTCGTCATGCATGACCCCGAGGGCAATCAATACCCGAACCGTGGCGTCTATCTCGAAATCGTCGAGAACGAGAAGATCGTCTTCACCGATGCCTATACCAGCGCCTGGGTGCCTTCCGAGAAACCTTTCTTCACGGGCGTCATCCTGCTCGAAGATCTCGGCAACGGTCGCACGAAATATACGGCCAAGGCGCTGCATTGGCGCGCGGAGGACAAGGAAGCACACGAGAAGATGGGTTTCCACGAAGGGTGGGGCAAGGCTGCGGACCAACTGGCGGAGCTGCTGGCGAAGATGTGAGCGGCGCCGCGAGACCGCGTCGTCCTGACGCTTCAAGCAAGGTTTGAGGCGGTTCGAAAGATGATTCCGCCGGTGCTGCGAAGCCGTTGAATTCAGATTCGAATTGGTCTTCGATCGATCTTCCGGATCGTCAGAGACATCATGCCGCCTATCGAGATTCTCGAACATTCCGTTCCAGAATTTGTATTTGCGCTCTATCCCCGGCATCCTTATCTCAGCCGAGAATTCAACAGGATGCCGACAATGGAACTGGGGCTTTATACATTCGCCGACGTCAATCCCAACCCCTCCCGCAGCAAGGGCGTGGAAGGGGCCGAGCGGCTGAAGCATCTTATCGAGGAAATCGAGCTTGCCGATCAGGTGGGGCTCGACGTCTTCGGGCTCGGCGAACATCACCGGCCGGACTATGCGGCGTCTGCTCCGGCAGTCGTGCTGGCGGCGGCTGCCGTCAAGACCAGGAATATCCGGCTGACCAGTGCGGTCACCGTGCTCTCGTCCGATGATCCGGTGCGTGTCTTCCAGCAGTTTTCGACGCTCGATCTGATCTCCAACGGCCGCGCCGAAATCATGGCGGGGCGTGGTTCCTTTATCGAGTCCTTTCCGCTGTTCGGCTATAATCTCGAAGATTACGACCAACTTTTCGAGGAGAAGCTCGATCTGCTGCTGGCGCTGCGCGACAGCGAGGTTGTGGAGTGGAAGGGCGAGCTTCGCGCGCCTATCAACGGGCGCGGCGTTTATCCGCGACCGCTGCAGGATCCGTTGCCGTTGTGGGTTGCGGTCGGCGGTACGCCGCAGTCGGTGGCGCGCGCCGGCGCCCTCGGCCTGCCGGTGGCACTGGCGATCATCGGCGGCGAGCCGCGCCGTTTCGCGCCGCTCTTTGATCTCTACCGCGAGGCCGCGCGCCGGGCAGGGCAGGATCAGGCGAAGCTGAAGACCAGCATCAACGTCCACGGCTTCATCGCCGACACGACGGAGGCCGCCGCCGACCAGTTCTACGGGCCGCAGGCCGAGGTGATGAACCGCATCGGCCGCGAGCGCGGCTGGGGGCCGACGAACCGGGCGCATTTCGACATGTCGCGCGGGCCGAACGGTGCGCTCTTCGTCGGAGATCCCGAGGTGGTCGCCGAAAAGATCATCGCCCATCACGCGCTTTTCAAGAACGACCGCTTTCTGCTGCAGATGGCGATCGGTCTAATGCCGCATGCCGAGATCATGCGCGGCATCGAGCTTTACGGCACGAAAGTCGCGCCGATCGTCAGAAAGGCATTGACTGACAGCGGCGAAGAAGCGAAAGCCACAGCTTGATTAGCGCATACCCCCGAAAATCGGAATCGATTTTCGGAAGGGATTGTGCGCCACTTCAAAGTGATAGCGCGTCCTGTCGAACGCGCGGCGCTCTAGGGCGGCCACGGCCGTCCTGCGCAAGGTCGGAACAGACGAATGGTTATCGCAAACGACGACGAACTGGTAAAGCTCAAGGAGATCGGCCGCATCTGCGCCAACGCCATCCAGGTGATGGCGGCGGCGATGGAGCCCGGCATGACGACGCTGGAACTCGACCAGATCGGCCGCAAGGTGCTCGAGGATTCGGGCGCGCGCTCGGCGCCGGAGTTCTGCTACCAGTTTCCCGGTGCCACCTGCATCAGTATCAACGAGGAAATCGCCCACGGTATTCCCGGCCCGCGCGTCATCCGCGCCGGCGACCTCATCAACATTGACGTCTCGGCGGAAAAGGATGGTTTCTTTGCGGATACAGGCGCCTCCTTCGCGATGCCGCCGGTCAAACCGAAGATCGAGCGGCTTTGCCGCGACGGTAAGCGGGCGCTCTGGGTCGGTCTCAACCAAGTGAAATCGGGCGAACCGCTGGCGAAGATCGGCACAGCCGTCGGCGCCTTCGCGCAGAAGAACCGCTATACGCTGGTCGCCAATCTGGCGAGCCACGGCGTCGGCCGCTCCCTGCATGAGGAGCCGGCCGAGCTCTCGACCTGGCCGGACCCTTCGGAAAAACGGATGATGACGGAAGGTCTCGTCTTCACCGTCGAGCCGTTTCTCTCACTCGGCGCGACATGGGCTGAAGGCGGCGACGATGCCTGGACGCTCTATGCCGATCCGAAGGCGCCGACCGTGCAATACGAACACACGGTGGTGGCGACGCGCAACGGGCCGGTGATTCTGACCTTGCCGGATGAGCGGGCGTAAGACCGGCGCTGGACAATGAAGATGGCGGGAGCTGACTTCGTCTCAAATCCCGCCGTACAGTCTTCGTCTCAGCCCCGCGTTCCCGGCCTGCCGCCTTGCAGGATTTCGGTGGCGGCGCGTTCGAGGATGCCGGCGATGCGGGCGGCTTCGGGTTTCGACCAGGGATAGCGCATCCGCATGGCCGAGCGCAGCAGCATGCGGGCGGCGCGGATATCGCCGCCGTCCTGCATGAAATCACCGTCATCGCCTTCGTCGGCGCCGTGACGGTCGGTTTCGAAGACACGCTTCACATGGGCCATCTTCTCGCCGATGCGTTCCAGCTTGGCGAACGTATGCAGGATCATGGCGCGGTTTTCCTCGACGCGGCCGCGGCCGGCCTCGGTGATACGGTAGAGCTTCTTCGCGCCCTCGACCTCGACCTCGGCAAGGCCGGTTTCCTCGAGATAGGTGAGGGCGGGATAGATGACGCCGGGGCTCGGCACGTAGAAGCCGCCGGACCGCTCCTCGAGCAACTTTATCAATTCATAGCCGTGGCGCGGCTGCTCAGCGAGCAGGGCCAGGATGACGAGCTGGAGATCGCCAGCCGCAAATTTGCGGCCCATGCGGAAATCTCCGCCGAACATGCCGCCTTTGAAACCTCTCATGGGCCTTCCTTTCATCGTTAGATGTATCGTTGACTATGTCGTAAAACATATATCGTAAGATAATTGTTTTCAAGAGGGGGTGAAATTTTCCGACGTTTCGGGAAATTGATCGATCGATCAGAATTACTTGATTGTGCCACAGATGCTGCAGCGCGATAAACACGGGCATGCTCGCCCGCACCCGAAACTCCCCACCGAACCTCGTCTCCACCGCCGCTGCCGGCGCCGTTGCCATGGCTGCTGCCATGGGCTTCGGGCGCTTCTCCTACACGCCGATCCTGCCCGGTATGATCAGCGGTGTGCCGCTTTCGGCGGCAGATGCCGGCTTCATCGCATCGGCGAATTTTGTCGGTTATCTCGTCGGTGCCGTGCTTGCCGCCTATGGCTGGGCGGCCGGACGGGAGCGGCTGGTGGCGCTGCTGTCGCTGCTGGCAACCGCAATCCTGCTTGCCGCCATGGCCACCACCGATTCCGTCGCCGTCTTTGCCATCATTCGCTTCCTGGCCGGTATCGCCAGCGCCTTTGCGATGGTCTTCACCTCGTCGATCGTGCTCAGCCACGGGGCTGCCGCCGGCAACGACCATGTGCAGGCGGCGCATTTCGGCGGGCCGGGGGCAGGTATTGCGCTTTCTTCGGTCATGGTGCTGTTGATCGGACTTGGCTTTCACGACGGGCCGGGCGGTTGGCGCGTCGACTGGATCGGTGGGGCGCTCTACTGCGCGGCAAGCCTCGTCGTCGTCTTCCTGCTATTGCCGTCGGCGCCGGCGCAATCGGCGCAGGCGGGCAAGGAGCCGGCGCTGGTCTGGAACCGGCCGATGGTGCTGCTGACGCTGTCCTACGGCCTGTTCGGCTTCGGCTACGTCATCACCGCAACCTTCCTGGTCACCATCGCGCGCCTTTCTGCAACCGGACCCCTCGTCGAATTCCTCTGCTGGTTCATCGCCGGCCTGACATCGGCGGTAGCGCTGTTTGCCTGGAAGCCTCTGGTCAGGCCGCTCGGGCTTGGCGGGGTCTATGTCGCAGCCCTTCTGGTCGAGGCCGCCGGGGTGCTTGCGACGGTGGCGCTACCGCCTTCCGTCGCACCGCTGATCGGGGGGGCGCTGTTCGGGGCGACGTTCCTGGCGATCACCGCTTACGGACTGCAGATCGGCCGCAAGCTTTCGCCCGACAGTCCGCGGCGGATCCTGGCGATGATGACGGCCGCCTTCGGCGTCGGCCAGATCGTCGGGCCTGTCGTCGCCGGCTGGATCGCCCAGCGCGCAGGCAGCTTCACCGTCCCGACAGTGATCGCAGCCATAGCACTCGTCGCCTGCGCAGCGCTGGTGATGCCGGTGATCAAGAAAATCGCCTAACCGGTTACATCTCCGTAACAATCGGCCGAACCCATTGCTGCTTCCTTCGAACTGCCTTAGTTTCCGGCACAATCAGTGTTCGACGACACTCCCGAGACTCACAGTTCAGGAAAGCAAAGCCTCCCGTGTTTCATTCCTTTTTTCCGCAGCCAAAGGCGTTCTTTACTTCGCTCGTCGTTTGGACCCTGATTTCCATTGCCGGCTGGTATCTCTTCGCCGCCAGCCTCGGTGTATCGCTCGGCTACGCGCCGGTTGCAGAAGAACAGCAGCCGATTGACCTCTCGTTCTTCCTGCTGCCCGAAAATGTCTGGTTCTACGGCTATTTTCTGCTGTCGGCTGCGATCTTCTGCGCCGCGTGGCATCTGAAAGCGCTGAACCACCCCTGGAAGATTTGGTCGATCTGGGGTTCGGCGCTGATCATCTTCGTGACCTACTTCGGCGTCCAGATCAGCGTTGTGATCAATAACTGGCGCCGGCCGTTTGGTGACCTTCTGCAGAACGCATTGTCGAAGCAGCCAGGCATTTCCGTCGACAATTTCTACACCCTGATGTGGGTCTTCTGCCAGATCGCATTCCTCAGCATGTTCGTATCGATCATGACCGACTTCTTCACCAGCCATTACATCTTCCGCTGGCGAACGGCGATGAACAACTTCTATATGTCGAAGTGGGAAAAGCTTCGTCATATCGAAGGTGCCTCCCAGCGCGTTCAGGAAGATACGATGCGCTTTTCGAGCACGCTCGAAGGTCTTGGCATCAGCCTCATCAACTCGGTGATGACGCTCGTGGTATTCCTTCCGATCCTTCTGGCGCTGTCGCATTACGTGACCGAACTGCCGTTCATCGGGCCGGTGGCGAATTCGCTCTTCTGGCTGGCGCTGTTCTGGTCGGCGTTCGGCACGCTTCTGCTGGCGGTCGCCGGCGTCAAGCTGCCGGGGCTGAACTTCCGCAACCAGCGCGTCGAGGCGGCGTATCGCAAGGAGCTCGTCTATGGCGAGGACCATGGGGAACGGGCTGAGCCGCTGACAGTCAGGGAGCTCTTCGGCAACGTTCGCCGTAACTATTACCGCATGTATTTCCACTACATGTATTTCAATGTTGCCCGTTATTTCTATATCCAGGCCGACGCGCTCTTCGTGGTCTTCATGCTGGTGCCGACGATCGTGGCGGGCACTATCACTTACGGTATCTTCCAGCAGATCTCGACCGCCTTCGGACAGGTCAGCAACTCGTTCCAGTATCTCGTCAATTCCTGGACGACGATCATTGAACTGCTCTCGATTCACAAACGCCTCAAGGCCTTCGAGGCGGCAATCGACGACGAACCGCTGCCTGAAATCGACCAGCGCTACCTAGAGCGCGAGACGGGCGTTGTGCACGCCGACGGTTGATGGGCGGGGTATTCTGCGAGCGATCGGAAGATTGGCGTTTGGGGCGCCTCCTCCTCCTCGCTGGGTAGAAGGGGGGCGCAGCGTCGCAACGAATCTCTTCTCCCCAGCGGGGAGAAGATGCCGATAGGTAAATGAGGGCGGCGGCCCGGCACGTTGTCTCGTTCAAGGGAACTTAGAGACACCTTGCAGGCTCGACAGCGCTCATAGCCGCCATCAAAGACCTGACGTCTGCAATCTGCCGCGGGCCTCGATCATCGGGATCGCTTCCGAATAGCTGACGCAGGCCACATCCGTTCGGTGGCAGACGTCGCTGACAAGTCGGTCTAGCGCCCGCCAGTAGGCGCCGCCGTTCATTTCGACGAAGTGGAAGCCGAGCTGGAGCGGGATGCGGGCGCCGGCATATTGCTTGTCGAAAGCCTCCTTGAAGGCGGCATAGGCGCGGTCCTCGAATTCCGTGGAATCGGCCGTATCCTCCTCACCCTTGGAATGGCGGACGAAGAGATTGTAGTCCATGCCGATGATCGGCTTTTCGCTCGGGCCTTCGGGGATCAGCGGCAGGCCGAAGCGGATGATGCCGTCTTCTTCGACAGGCATGGCAGGGCCTTTGGTGACGAGGCTCGCGTCATAGCTGAAGCCCGCCTTCTTTTCGGCGGCGATCATGTCGGCGCCCGCAGTTGCCGAGAGATAGGGGGCGCGAAAGCCCTTGATGCCGTGATCAACCAGATCCTGCCAGCCGGCAGGCGCCTGGAGGCCGACGCTCTTCCAGGCATTCTCAAGCGTCGCGTGGAAGGTGGCGTATTCGGCCGACCAGTCGGCCTCGCTCCAGAGGCGGCCGTCGAAATGGCCACAGGCATGGCTCGATATGTCGTGTCCTTCGAGATGGGCATGCCAGATATTGCCGAGGCGCTCGCGGATCTCGTCGTCGCTCTGGGCGAAGCCCACGTTGGATTTTCCGCGTTTCTGGTGCGGCGCCTGATAGGCCTTCTTCGCCCCCTCGTTCATCAGGAAAGTGCAGGAGAGGAAATAGGTGAAGTGGGCACCGTTTTTC